>JBGPGB010000019.1:0-12138 GCA_041483595.1 Nitrosotalea sp. | reverse complement strand
TTCATCACTTCTTGCCTCAACTCCATTTTGATTCTGTGGAATAAAGTTGGAAAATAAAGAAGTTACCAATCCTTTTACAGCATCCCGGAATCCGCTGCTTAAACTCGACCCCTTGGTATTTTGTGGCCATGCTACAGTCAAATGACTTAGACCACGGTTAGCAGTTCCGGCACGAAGAAGTCCTTTTCCTCCTGTGTTAAGTGTAGCATCAGGCAAAGCTCCCGCTACGGTTCCGCTTGGGGCACTTACCTTTGGAGCACCAAACAATGCATCGGGGATTGCACTTCCAATAAGAGTGCGAGCAATTCCACCAAGTCCACCAGATGTATCAAAATTTCGCTGTGGTCTGACTGAACCAAGTGCCAATGCCATTCCTGCGGCAACAATTGGAGAGGTTGGGTTGTAGATTCTAGTTTCGTTGTAAACGTTCCCCGTTTGGAGTAGAAACTGCTTCCCTAAAAAAATGATACCATTTCCAGATGCCAAAAACTTTGATGTTCGTATAACATCAATTGGCGCAGAACCTATCGGAAACAATCGTGACTCATATTTCTTAAGTCCTGACAATCCTTTACCACCCTCATCAGCAAAAGTATAAAAAAATGGTTCTGATGTAAATCCTCCCACCAGACTTTGATGATAGTCAGTATAAGGAGATAGACGACGGTACAGTTTTTTACTGTTTCCTTCCCAAAGAATTTGAATCTTCCCCGGTGTAGGGTTTGAAGGATAATTTGACGGTATCGTTATGAGCGAAGGTGTCGGTCGAAATGTTTGTTGACTTCCCATAGTTTACCAGTTCAAAAATATCTTACTTTGTTGTTGTACGTTCAACGATACAACTGAGGCAGATACCGATGCAGATACAACATAGAAACAGCTATCGGTTATGGACTTCATAAACAGGTATGGTTTGAAATCCAAGTTGTTTGCCCATGCAGACTGAGATATAGACATTGATATACTTCCTGTGATTCCTGTAAGAAATACTGGATACACATTACCATCATTTGCCTTAAGTAATTGATAACCCAGACTGTTGTCTTGCCAATCCAACGCCGCCTGATTGACGTACAAAGCTGCTGATCCACTGGAACCAGTTATACTACACTCATACCAGCTTCCGCTTAGTGTCATCCACAAAAACCCTACATTAGCACCAGAACCTATACCATACATATCTTGGTCTCCTATTGTTAAATCTTGTTCACCCCAAACCCGCCTCTGAACTCGGTTTGACGGGCAAGGGTTGCTGAAAGTAATTGTCCATCCAGATAAATACCAATCTTTCCAGACTCAAGATTACTATTGAGCGTGTTAATTGCTGATAATATGTCTTGAAAAATCTTATCCGGCGCTTCACCAGAAACAGCTGGCGTAGGAGTAGCAACTTCGGTTGGTTTTGCCTTGGTTCCGGGTATAGTTACAGGTGTAGGATTGATATTGTCAGTAGGCAATTTTGCTGCATTGGTTTCAGTCTCAACCGAACGCCCCACAACTCCCCCAACTCCACCACGCAATGCCTTTGCATACTTACTCATGAATGGAACCTTGTCCAATACCCAAGCCAAAAAGTGACGCCACGGATATGTCAATGCATCAAATACCATACCTGCTACAGATGTAATACCTTGTACTATACCTAATCCCAATGCAGACGGAGACTTTCCAATGAAGATGCCTTTAATCCAATTCCAAGCATCTACAAATGGTTTAAGAATAGTATCATAAAGTGCCAATCCCACTGCTTTTAATCCGAATAGTATTCCATTCAAAATTCCTTCTTTGAATGCATCTCCTATACCGTGGAGTCGCTCAAACAAATTATAGACGAATTGGAACGCAGTCACTATCCATCCCAAAACAGGAATCCATTTACCAAATACACCAAAAATCTTGGAGGCGAATGGAAATATATCAGCCAAGAAACCAAATATCCTTCCAAAAAATCCACCTATTCCTCTTACCACTCCTAGAATGCGTTCTCCCACACTACCAATTTTGAGAAAGAAATTAGACACTGCTGCGGTATGCTCAAACCAAACCCCAAGATTTATTCCAACCGTCTGTATTACCTTACCCAGAGTGGCCACGGTTGAATATATTCCAATAAATCCTCGGGCCAAGTCCATAACTGGTATAACTGCGGCAAGTAAAGTATCAATAATTGGAAGAAGTATTTGACCGGCCTGTGCCAAGATCTGACTCCACTTCTGACTAATTGCAGTCAACCTTTCCTGATTAGAACGTGTCATAATCAAGAGCTCTAAATTCTTTCCAGCTGCTTTTGCTGTGGCTTCGTTTGATGCTCTAAGTTTTTCGTACTGTGCAACTCTGTCGCCGAGCCTTGGATCTTTACGGGCGGCATCCCATTGTTTTTCAGCTTGCACCAAGTTCAATAATTCATCAACACTTTTTCCAGTTGCACGAGCAAATGCTTCTCGTTGGAATACATCCAACTTATCAAAATTTATACTTTTTGTTAATCTTACAATCTCTTTAGTTGATCCAGCAATATCACGGCGATACGCCAACTCACGAGCACGTTGAAGATTTATGGAATGTCCAAGAAGTACAGACGCTTCCATTTCTGCATTCACATTGTCTGTAAAATTCAAAATTTCACGACTTGATTTGGCTGCTTTATCCAAATCCGTTCCCATCCGTCTCAATTCTACTGCGGACCTAATAACTTGCCCCGGGAGTCGTGACATCATTGTCAGTGTGGTATTGGACTTGGTAGCAATATCCTTCATTATCACTGGTAAAGGAACCCCTGCTGCATTTGATAATGCACCCGCCATGAATGCCATATCCTTTTGGGCCTCCATAGTGCTACTAGCAATTGCTGCCATGTTTCTAAAGAACCCCGCCGAAGATTCTTCTGCTACTCCTAACTGTGCCTTTAATACCGCAGTTGTCTTTATCAAATCCTCAGAAACGGCATGAACACTTCCCATTTCTTTACTTAATGCGAGAACGGAACTATAAGCAATGTCAATATTAACTCCTACATGACCAAAATTGATAGCAGTTTGTTCTGCTACTTTTCTAAGATCAGATGCAGTCCCACGAACAAATCCCATCGTCTGCCGAAATGCAGCAGCAGCTTTATCAAACGTCTTAAATAACTCATATGATTGAGTAAGAAAATAAAGCATTGGACCAAGAGCAGAGCTATTGATTTTTTTCAACATATCCAGTTCCTTGGAATATGCAGATAATTGTTGAGCAAGTCCGTCTTCCACCAATTTTGACTCGGCTCTTTTTGCTTCGTCTGTAAGAGTTGCGGTGTGTTTCTTCTGGTCTTGAAGTTGTTGCTCTATGTTCTTCAGGTCTTTTCCCAATTTAACTTCACGAGCGAATCTTTGAAATACAGAAGTCTTCAATGTTTGTGTGAAACCAAGCATCTTGCTCAACGAATCATTTTGATTGTTGAGGCTTTGCTCAAGTTTTCTCTGTACATCAAGAACTTCCATGCTCTCCTTGGCAAGATCTCTGATGTCTGATACTGGTCCGATGTCTGGCATAGTCTTATTATAAATAGACCGTCAGTTGGGTTTTCTTGTGATTTTCACTTTGACTATTGACTTTTTATAGTTGTGTGGTAGAATATGGGTATGATACTGGAAAATCAGAATACGTTTCTTGGTGGACTGATGGCAGATGCCAAACAAATTGCCGGTGCTCTATTTGGAGTGGCAATTTTGACTGCCTTCCTCGGACTTTTGGTTGCTCCCGCTCTTGAGCCTTTGCTTTGCCACGATTTACTTCACAAGGCCGCTGGTGGAGGTTCGGTGGATGAGATTGCCCCGGCTCGTCGAACACTCAAATCATTCCGAATGGTTCTTTGGATGCTTTGTATTTTGACATGGACAATCGCAATTCTAATTTTGTCTGGTCATAATCTCTGCAATTACTGACGCCGCTCTATTGCCGGTCCCCGTGGAATATTGGTAGAAGATGGAGAACTCTTACCTTCTGCTTTAGCCTTCTCTGCTTCGTATCTTGACTTATCTTTATCCTGATCCTTGATAAGTTTACGAATGTAGAAAGTTCTGTAGTGTACTGGCATGGAGTACACTGCATCATAACCTAAATTTCCGATCTTACAAAGATCAAAAATTAACTCATGAAGATTGACCTTGTACTCATCCGTTAGGCCAAAAAAAGGACACGCCCATCGGCGTTTCCTCCTTTCGCTCCAACCCGCAATGGCTACATACAAAGTCAAATGTGGAGTCAATATCAGGCATGGTGTCCCGAATGTGTTTTCTTAAAGCTAAACTGTCTTTGGATAAAAGTTCTTCATTAACGAATTTACGAATGCGATTCTTCTCCCCACTTCCATCAACACCGATAATTACATAGGCAAGTCGGGTGGTAACTTCCTTAGTTACATCTTTGAATATTTTTGCCAATCCTTCCAACTCTTGGTTAATGGCAGATTCATCCTTCTTTGCAAGAAGTTTGTAAGTTAGAGTTACACCAGAAGTTGGGAGTTTGAATGTAAAACTATTTTCTCCCTTGGGGTGTCCTTCAAAATTAAATGGACGACTATCCATTTTACTCAAATCAATTGATACTTCGTTCTCTTTTGCACATCGCCCACATGTAATTCTTGCGTCATACTGGTCCCCATACGCCATTCGTCTAACGGCAAAGAAGACTGAATTGCGGTCGCAAATTAACATCTCTTCCAACTTGATGGTCTTGTCAATTACGATAGACTCAAGCAACTTGTCCAACACAATATTCTTCTGGATTAAGTTTCTTGAAGTCAAAATATCTTCTTCTTTGGCAGTCATCATTTTGAGTTCCACGGTTCCGTTGGAAAGTGGATGCTCTAATGGATAAAACCATCCCTTACTTGGTAGATGGATAATTTCTGTTGGGAATTTTGATTCTGCCTTCTGTGCAGGTGGAACTGGAGCAGTAACGCTCGGACGTGTAATTGGAATCATTTGGTCTGACATAAACTTACTATAGTTGTTACCTTTGAAAATACATAGGCAACAAATAGATTTTTTAACTTTTTATATGTTGGCACCCTTAAGACGCTGAAGGTCTTTTGTGGCGTTTGGAATATCAAATCGGCGTTGCTGGTCAAGTTTTTTCTTATTGAAATCCATTTCCTTTTTCTTTGCATCCAATTCTATCTGCTTCTGTTTAATATCTTTCTGGCGTTTGAGTTCAGATTCCCGGTCAATGCGAGTTTTTTCCGCCGAAGTCATTGCGTCTGTAGCAGGAACAGAAGGATCAAGTTCAGGATTATTATCCATCATTGTTTGCATATCTGAAGAAGACATAATCTCCTTCACAATACCACGAACAATTTGACGGATTAACCCCTCAAGTTGAGTTTTCTTAATTTGCTCAGACATATTATTTGGAGTCCAAAAGCTCGTTAACCATTATCTTAATCATCTTTTTCAAATCTTCGTCCACTGGTTCTTGAACTGGAACTTGACCTTGGTTTGCCATATGTTGGGCATACTCAGAATCACTTGCCACAGATGGATTAAAAGTGCCGGGGGCTATTGAAGACATTCCAGAAGAATATTCACTTGGAGGAACACTTGAATCTTTTGCTACTTGAAGACTCTTATCTGCCATCAAAAATAACTCATCGGATTGAGGATCATATTTTCCAATGTAAAGATAAACCGAACTATTTGCGTTTCGAACAGCATCTTTTACCATTCTCATTGTGGATAGAGCGATCTTAACCCGTGATCCCGCCGAGGAAGCAGCAAGTCTGTGAAGACCACGTTCCAAACTTGCATCATCGGCGGCTTTCAAATCAACTTTCTGAAGTTTGGATTTATCTCGTGGATTAACCATAACAATTCCCTTCAATTCGGGAGATGGTGGGGCTTCAGGAGTCTCTGGTTTTTCTGGTTCGGTGTCGGCAGGTTTTTCATCTTTTGGAATTGGAGGTTGGTCGGCAGTTCCTTGTCCTGCGGCTGGTGGAGCGGGAGCACCCTTGGTAGGGTCTTCTTCCTCGTTTAACTGTTTCAAAACTTCCTTTGCACAGGAACGAATAATGTATTCCAAGAGTTCTTGCTTCATATGGTTATAAATATCTTGGTGGGTAAGTAAAGTACAACAAAAAACCCCGACGAACGGGGTTCCTTGCTGATTGAGAGTTTCTCTTAGTACTGGAGAATGGCGTAGTCGTAGCTCAATTGAAGAGTGATAATCACGGGGTCTCCGCTATCAGTCCAATTCAATTCACCACCATCAAAGGAAGTTGGAAATGCACCTTTGAGTGTCCACTCTTCAACTTTATCACCGACTGGACCAAGAACGTCTATGGTAACTTCCTTTTTATAGAAGTCTTGATAGCCATCACGACCTGTTACAGATTCGTGAGAAAGACGGAACCATTCAAAAACTGTTTGAGCACCCGATGGGACAACTGGGTCGTACAGTTCAAGAGAAATTTCTTGCCATACGGTCTTGCCTTTGTAGAACCATTGTAGATTGATGTAGTCAATGGTTTTACGTTCTTGTGTCCACTTTGGTCTGTCCGTCTTTCGGATCAAATAAGTAGGAATGCCGTCGATATACATGAGGAAGCGATTCTTGGTCTTCGGCTCCCAAATCGTATAGAACATCTCATTATTTGTTAAAAGGTCTGCCATAATAGGTTTCCGTGGTTGTCGTCTCTAGGTTATAAATATATGTCAACTGAAGAAATAAGCTAGAAAATTACGCCGATTGTTTGACTACGGTGTGGTATGCTCTAATCGCACCTTTCAAAGTGGGTTTACACTGATAAACCCTATGTGTATTACTTACATACCATGTTTTTCCATTTACCACCGATTTCCACACGGCAGGAGATGGTCCCCCATCTTTACCCATATGCCAAACAGCTTTGGCATTCATAACCGTTTGACGCTCTTCATCCGTGAGTGGTTTCTTATTCTTCTTCAAAGTCTTCATTTCAGGGGATTCCATAAGAAGTTGTTCCACCAAATCTTCTATAAACTTTTCATCTCCCTCTTTCATCTGTGGAGTCTTACGATTGGTGTACCATTTTATTCTCCAACGTTCACCCGGAATATGAAGTGGGTCTTTTTTCATATCCTTAGTACTTCCCCATCCAAATCCTTCTTGTACATCTTCTGGAGAAACATATCCACCTTGATTGGAAACAGCATTAAGGGTCGCTTGTCCACCCTCAACAAACATCGCTGACAAATCATTTCGTTGATGAACTACATTGAGTGCTTTATCTACAGCATATAGTTTATTTTCAGGAGTTTCGGCATCGAAAATTTGTTCGTAAATAGCTTCTAACTTTGGAAGACCATAATCACTTAACATCCAACTTCCTTCTTTATTCGTAAAATAGTTAGACATCCATTCTTCCCATTCCTCATCTGTAAATTCAATTCCATTATCAGCAAGTTCTGGACGAACGTCATAAGCGGTATGACCCATCATTTCTGTGGATGCTCTCAATCTTGCAATATTAGTCAACATTTGGTCGGCAATTTTATCAAGATCATTTTCTTTGATTCTATGATATTTTCCAAATTGTAACCATACTCTCTTCAATAAAGAAGCCGGAATTGTTTTCCACGGAACTTTTCCCTTTCCTTTACTTTGTTTCAATAAATTGGCTAAGTCCATTAACTGTTCTTCTCGGCGGCGATGAAAATCTTCGGCAGCATCGTATCCAGTATAACCAGAAACAGTTTCTTCTGCTACGGGAGCATTGATATATCCCATTCTACGTTTAATCTCCTGAGAAATTCGTTTGAACTCTGCTAGTTCTTTTGCCATCCAGTCAGGATTTGCTTCTGGATGTTTCCTCAAATAAGCAATGCTACGAGCAACTTTAGCACGCAAAGCGGCAAGATTATCTAATGTAAGATTTCCAAGTTCTAAATCTCCACTATCCATGTATTTGTATTGATTTGGGTCACGAGGAAGATTTTGTTTCAAATCTTTCATCCCAACTTCTGTCACGGTCATCTCCTTATCATAGGTAATAGTGATTGCATCCTTCAATGCTTTAACTAAACCTTTTGAACGAAGAATTTTGTAAACTATGTTCTCGGTGCTCAGTTCTCCTCCGTGGTCTAATCCATACTGGCGAAATTCATCAAGATAGTCTTTTGCCTTTTTCATCTCTTCTCTATTTCCAGAATGCATCGCAAAGTCAACATACTTTTTCATCTGAGAATATTTCTCTTGGATAAGAGGTTTGTTGACTTGAAGATTCATTAGGCATGGTTTTCTTATCCATTCATCCTTCATAAGAGAATAGATTCCCATAACATATGGTTTCTTTGCCTTGACACTTTGAATGTTGATCTCTACCTTATGCCCCTTAACTGTGACGTTATGGTCTTTATTCCATGCAGCACCCGCAGACTTAGCAACTTTGGATGCAGTTTCGGGCGGCATTTGCAACTTAGAAAAATCAATGATAATGTGAACATCAACATCACTATCAGGAGTCCAATTATAATTGGCAATAGACCCCATCAACCAAACATCAACAATCGGAGCAACAAATTCTGTTTTCTTGTAGAAGTCATACGCCATTCTAAGAAGATTGACTCGGGTTCGTGGTTCAAGATGTTGGTAATTATCCCATAAGTCTGGGCAGAGGGTTTGGTTGTAAACACGGAACGAAGCCTCATTTACAGAAGTAAAAAATTCCTGTAAACTTTCATCAATTATTCTTTCCAAACTTTCGTCCATAGATTATAAATATTAGCGTTTGAAACGTTTCACTATTTCAGACAACTTGATTGGTCGAGAAATATCTTCTAAGTCTTCAATGGTCTTTTTATAATTCTTGGCATTATGAAGTATTCCGTACCCGCCTTTGTCATTCCACTGCTTGATAGTAACGGCAACGTCGTCAACCAAAATGGAATCTTTTGCAGCATATTCCTGTTTTCGGTGTTTACCCATAACTATAAAAACTCTATTAGTAGGAATTGTGGGGGCATTCTTCTTTAACCACTCCAATTTACCCGCTGTGACAATTGCACCCCTCTCTTCGTTCGTTGTACCTGCCGAAGATAGAATACAGACCCTTTCGAATAATAGGGAAGCGGCATCATACAACTCCTTACCTCCATGAATCCATTCCAGATCGGCCCAAAACTTGGAACCGGCTTGAAGGTATTTTTCACGAGCAGCCTCATCATTAAAATTTTTGGCATATTGCTGCAAATCCATCCCATTTGAAAGGTTTTTATATCCTCCATTGAAATCTACTAAAACACCATCCATATCAAGGTACAGCGTGTATTCGGTATTTTTATATGGTGTTGTATCATTCATAGTTGTTTATAAAAACTTGACAAACTTCCCTTATTCCTGTATAATCGAATTACTTCAATAATAAATAAAAAGTACTAAGAAATAAGATTCGAGTACAGTATTAGAGCAGGTTGGCAAGGTCAAATGGATCTATAATTTCTTCTCCCAACCATTCTTTCAATGCCGAAGGGAATTTATCGAAATACCCTTGTTGTTTCAACAGCAATTCAAGGCGAGGACTTTTCATGTTCCTCAATTGTTTTGGAGTCATTTTTACTACTTTTCCATTTGGTTTCTCCCAAGTGATAACACCAGCATCATCCCATGTTGCTTTTCCCAATTCTTTTTCTCCCGGTTTAGAAGGAGCTAGTTCTGGTTTTGGTTTATCGGTGGATACTGGTGTTGTTGGTTCCACAGACACAGGAGCCGAGACAGGAGCCGAGACAGGAGCCGAGACAGGAGCCGAGACTGGGGAGGCAACAGGTGCAGAAACAGGATTTTGGGGTACTGGTTTATTCGCCAAAGCTTGATTTATGTAATCCTCTGTTGTTGCTTTATCACCCAACTTATTGACAGCAGCTTGAACAGACTCAAGAGCTTGTTTGGATTTTATACCCATATTCATAAGCCCTTTCCACGCATCCATTGCAGCAGGAATCTTATCAATTGTTACATTATCTTTTGTTTGATCGTTTGGAAACTTATATCCAATTTTTTCCAATGCAACTTTCCAACGCTCACGAATATTTTCATCTTTATCGGTTAATTTGGCATTCAATGTTTCTTTTGAAACAGGTACTTTACTTCCATCTCTTTTCACTATGGATACATTTCCTTGATCATCTTGAGTAAGTTGGAAAGGTTTTGGTTTGAATTCCATTCTCTTTCTACTCACCGTGGCATATAATGCTCTTTGAAGTTCTTCTGTCTTCTTACTTACTTCTTTAACTAAGTTCTGGTTCGCTGCTGAAAGAAGTCGTGTAGAATTTTGATTTGCTTGTGATAACAAAGATACGATGTTGAATTTATTCGATTCTGGATTGCGAGGATTTACTTGATTATCCCAGAATTTGAACAACAAAACCTGTCCTCCCTTCGACTTCTGTGCAGGAATATTTTTATCTTCACCAACTGGAGTGTACTTTACATAAATGTTATTTTCATGACTATTGTTGCTCCATGTGACTTGAATGTCGGAGACAGTTTTAGTTCTTCGGTTAACAAATTTTGCCTTGCTTTTATCATGGATTGGAACATCAATGGCAAAGTGTCTTTGTTTCCTATACAAAGAATGAAAATTGTATAGGAATTCATGTTTTTCTCCACTTGGAGTTTCCTCGGGTTCTTCAGATTCTTCTCCCGCTGGTTGATCGGGAGCATCACCTTCTTTTGCTTCTTTAGTAACAGAAGGAGATCCCCAATTCGTTGGTAGAGGCTCATATGGAGATTTACCTCCCGCCGCAGCAGGTTTGAAAAATGCTGCCGCCAGCTTTTCATCTCCCTTAACAGCATCAACCAAAATATCAATGACATTGGAGATAAGCACAACAAAATCATCTTCAGCAGTTTTGGCAGACGCTTGTGTTGGTTCTGTTGAGGCTGCTTGTGTTGGTGCAGTGGGTTGTGTTGTATTAACAGGAGTGACAGGCGTAGTCTCGGGTTGTGGTTGTTCAGGTGTGGGTGTAATGGATGCCACTGGCGCATTTATAACTTGTTCTACTTTGTTTATTATAGGAGACCATTTTTGATTCAAATTCCCCACAACTCTTTTTACATAATCCTTTGGAGTGCCAGTCACTTTCATGGCATCTGATACAAAACCATCATACGCCTTTTTCAACTCTTTGGAGTAGGCATTGATTATCTTCGTAGGATCATTTGAGTAAAGAGCAGCATTCAATCCCATCTCACGAGTAAAAATTCCTTCCTTCAACATTTCAGTAAGTTGTGATCTTGAACTTCTTGGTTGAAGTACACTGTGTTGAGTTTGGTGTTGTAGAACGGACGTAGGAACCACTAAAGAATACAAATCCCTAAACTGTTGTACTGCCACAACTTGCTGAGGCGTGAGTTGGGGCTTCATTTGAGAAAGTCGGTTAGCAACGCTATGTGGCCCTTCGGAGAAGTCTTTCAAAACACCTGTAATTTTCTTCAGAAAACTATTGAATAGGGATTGTACTTTTGTATAGTTTGGGTCTGAAAACTCTCCTCCCGCCATTGAACGGAAACGTTGGAAACCAGAGCTTCCTCTGGATAGTATTCGATCTCCTAGACCTTCATCTACGTGTGGGGAGCCTGCAATATTTTGTAAATACTCTTGATCTGCCATAACCTATAAATATAGCGGAACGTACCCTCAAAGTCAACATTCTATAATGTTACCAAACCTTCTTTTTGAGTTTTCCCATACGATTTCCACTTCATACCCTGCCTTTACCAACAATTCCACTTTCTTACGATCTTTTTCCCATATCTCTTGTGCTGAAAGATGAATTAACTTGTTATAATAAGATGGCAGAAATTTAGTTGGATTACAATGCCAGTAGTCTCCATAGCACTCTATTACTTTTCTAATTGATGGTACAAAAATATCAACTGATTTCTGAACATCTTTAAGATATACTTCTAATTCTGCATCCAAGTATTGTCCTAAAATTTGTATAAAATGATCTTTTTGAAAGTTGGATATTCGTTTCCCGTTGGATTTACATTGAGGAAGATATACACCATATGGAACTCCATATTTCTTCATCATTGTTGATTTGTGTTGTTCCATATTATTATATTTATCATCTCCATATCGTTCAAGTTTTGCTTGTTTTATCTTTCTTCTTGATTCCAAAT
>JBGPGB010000018.1:0-12682 GCA_041483595.1 Nitrosotalea sp. | reverse complement strand
GTCTAGAAAAGCAAATTCAAGATTTAAAATCAAGTATAGGACACTCAGAATTTTTGGAAATAAAGAGTAAAATTGTTTCCATGTCTTCTGAAAAAGGTGAGATTAAAAATATAATTGACTTGCAATTTTCAAAAATTTCAAGGCCGCTTGGTAAATATAGATATATCTCATCATTTGAAAAACCAGTCAGAAAGATGATGGATGAGTTAGTTTCCAATCCTTACGAAGTCATTTCATTTCTGAATAAAAATACCATAATACAAATACTGGAAGCTGTGGCAAAGTCAGTCGCATCAGGATCAATATCTGTCAAGGATACAAACAAGGCTTTAGAGCAAATTCAGGAGACAATAACTCGACTAGATGAATTCATTACATTAAAAGAATCCCATTCAAATAAAATATCAACTCTTGAAAAGGATCTAATAGTATTTGACTACAAATTGTTGGAATCAAAAGAACATGATTTGCAAAAGAAAAAAAATGATCATGTAAATTTAGAGGCCACAAAAAAGAAACTTGAATCGGAGATCAATGATGCAAATAACCTGTTGGCAAAACACGTATCTGAGATAGAATCCAGTCTTACCACCTTAACAAACTCAAAGGTTTCTCTAAAAGTATAGAATGACATCAATTTGTCTAAGATTAATTAGTTTGTAGTGGAGAGTTATTGCATGATCTTCAAGGTGGAAAAGCATCAGAGGACCATAACTATAAAAAAAGACACAAGAGATGGAATTCTTTCGTATTGCAAAATGAATCATCCAAATGAATGCATACTAATACTTCATGGAAAATCAAGAAAGGGTAATGTATTCGTAGATGGTCTTGTTATTCCGCCATTCTTCCACACAGGTCCTACTTTTGCTGGATTTCCCCACTCTTTTCTACCATTTGACACAAGCTATGTAGGCACCGTTCATTCTCATCCTACGGGTCTTGCCAGACCTTCAGTTACTGATCTGCACAATTTTTTTGGCTTTGTTTCTATCATAGTACAATCACCATATGAAGACGGTGATATTTTTGCTTATGATCGAGATGGGAACCTTCTTGAAGTTACGATAAGTCAGGACGAATTATAACAAAAATTTATAACCTTTTTGATACACCAGATAGTGTTGATCAATTACAAGACTTATCTCATATTCCTTTTTGGCTCACTTGCAGTAAGCATAGGTTTACAGATGCTATTGCCATTCCCATTTGGTCTGATCGCAGCATTAGCCATTTTCATAGTATTCCCACTCTTCTTAAGAAATAGGGCACTCAAACGAATGGGTGGAATGGGCTCAGACCAAGCTGGCGGAGGATTTTTTGGCCAAAGTCAGGGCGTCAAATACATTTGTCTTGCTTGCAATAATAAATACAAGGGTGGAATGTGCCCAAGATGTGGCTCTAAGATGAAAAGAGCTGACTTTTAGACAGCAAGAAATGACACTTGAAGAACTTAGGAGCAAAGCATTATTTCAAAATACTATCGATACTTGGATAATGCTCTGTGATGAAAAAAACTCAGACTGGTTCCTACCAGAAAATTATATGAAATTCATCGCTCATCTTTTCAAGAGTGGATTGAGGCTACAAAAGTTTCCATTATGCATAAAAGAATCAGGGGGCATGTACCAGAGGGGCAAAGACAAAACTCAATTCGCAGAGACCCTTGCCCAATCAACAGATGTAAACGCGGCTGCTTACACAGTAAAACTTTCTGATGATACAATAAGAATAATCCGTCAATTCAACACAAGCGTAGTAGTTACCTGAAAAATCACTAGTCTATAACTTTACGTGATAGGTGTAAGTCAATTTCTTTGTCAGATTCGATGAAATTATTTTCAATCTTGAATTCCTATGATTATCACCAAAATTTAACATATTTCTTAGGTTTATTTTTTGAGTGATTTATTTATTAAATTCTAAAATTTATCAAGCAGGATTTAGGAGAAATACATTTTATATCATATCAGAGAAATATTCAGTGTCTTGCTTTGCCCATTGTTTGTCACAACGAGCGACCAATTACCTGCTTCATAGGCTGCCAAAGTTGGAAAGACCATCGAATATGTACCGTCAGGTTGTACGGTTGCTGTAGCACCGTGTGGGTTTGCAGAAGATCCTGTAAGGAATCCTGAAACTTGTGTTCCAGGTTGGCCTAATCCTGTAAGGATTATTATTTGACCCCTTGTGTAAGTTGTTTTGTCAGTTTGAGCAGTAAGGGTGGTTGATCCGGTTGTCGATCCGCTGTTTTGGATAGTGATTGAGAGCGACTGTGTTTGCCCACTGCTTGTGACAGCGATACTCCATATACCGGTTTCAGCATTCGAAGATGTATAAAGAAATATTGTATAGGTTCCATCAGATAGTACGGATGATGAAGAAGAAATCCCTTTTCCAGTCGGACTTGTCATTGATGCTGTTACAGGAGCGTTAACTTGGCCATTACCTGAGATTTGTACGAGGGTTCCTGCATTATAGACTGACTTGTCCGTTTTTGCAGTAAATGTGCCAGTTTGAGATGAAGTGCCAGAAGATGAAATCGTAATAGCTTGTGATTGTGCCTGCTGATCTGAGATTACCTTGACTTGATAGCTCCCTAAAGGCAGAGTACCAGAGAGTTGAAGATCAAGCGAGACTCTCCCAGCAGAATCTGACAATGTGTCCTTATGCAAAACAACGTATCCCGTATTGTCAAGCAATTGTATTTGAACGGTTTTTTGTGGATTTGCGCCAACTGCCACTATTTTTATTGTATCAGATGGAAGATATGCAGATTTGTCAAGTAGGAGGGCAAGTGGAATAGACGGCGTGGTAGTAGTTTGTCCCTGATTTATCTTGTTTCCAAGGTCAGTCAATTTTGCCTGTATCTCTACAACATTATTCTTCAAAATATTGATAGTAGTTTGATTTTTGCTGATTGATCCAATCTGTAAATTAAGTATACTAACTTGGGAATTTATTGAGTCAACTTGAGAATTTATTGAATCCACCTTAGATTTTAGGGAACCAAGTTGAGTAGAATAAGTATTATTGATTTGACCAGGATTTTGAATTTGGTTATTCATAGTCCATATCTCATAAAAGGCACCAGATGCGATTACAACTGCTACCACTCCAATAATTAAAGCGACAGATTCCTTTGACAATTACACCAATATAACAATCCTTAGTATATAAAACACGTTTCTCTTTTATTCTAATGAATCTATAAGACATTATTTACCAAACTATGATTTCAGATTTGAACTTCACAGATAAATGAAGAATCTGAGAAATTATTCATCTATAACAATGATTGAAATAAACTATATCAGATCTAAAATTTGTTATCTTCGTAACGCTTAGTTTGTATCGTGGTTACTTTTAACCATCATTCTTCTGTTTAATTGCTATCTGTTGTATAGCAACGACGTTCACGCTTTGGCAAGAAATGCCTTTGGGAATTTATTCCCCAAGGTTAGATCGTAAACTTATTTTACTAAAAATTTCTGTTAGTGGCATAGAAAAGAGTAGTAAGTAATAAATGAAATAAACCGCTTATGGAAATATGAAGTCATCACATTGTTACATGTGTGAGCAGGATCACGACTATTCTTCCAAGTGCATTATTTTAGTTACTCAATTAGAAATTAACCCTTAGTTAATGGCCTGAAGATCATTCGTATTACTCAGGAACACACATAGCTTTATGGGTGTTTTTCATCTAATATATACACGAAAACTATCAACATTGTTGTAGGGATACTCTTGATTATAGTTGGAATAGTTGGACATGCGGTTACTCCAAATGTCATCTCACAGTTAGAGGTCATTACAAGTCCATTACAAGGAAAAAATGTTTGTGAGGTGTCTAAAATTAATCAGGCTAATCAATCTCAGGTAACTTCAACTAACATGATGGACCAATACTTTCATGATAATATTTGTTCTAGCTTGAATGCCACAAAGGTAATTTTGAATTTTAGTTCTTTTGGTGTGGGATCCATTGGATTCTTTGTTGTAATTTATGGTGTACTAAAACCAAAAACAAAAAAGGATTTATCAAAAAGAAACAACAATGTCTTGACCTGAAGATTACTCGAATACTTTGTAAGCCATGTCCGAACGAGTATACTGACAGTGAGTAAAAACACATTCCCGTTTTTCTGTGCCTAAAAAGTTGGTTATGACTCGCGGTAGGATGTTGTATGATTTGTTGGAAATTGTTTAAGATCATTATTCCAGTAATGATTTTTTATTTTCAAAAACCCGAAGATATTTTGTGCTGCTAAAACAATAACAGTTACTCTACTATACCGTTTTCATCCTGTAGTGCTTTCTCCATCCTGTTGGGGTCATCTTCGTAACCTAGGATTTACTATGATATCCATTGCATGTCCCATAAACACAAACGCAAGACCTGTAATTGCAATCATAATTCCAGGTGGCAAAATCCACCACCACATCCCACGGGCTGCTGCACTGTAGGTGCTTGCATCATGCAATATTTGCCCCCAAGTAGGAAAAGTTGGATCACCTAAACCTAAAAAACTAAGACCGGCTTCAGTAGTAATTGCAGCTGGAACTGAGATGGCTATACTTGCAAAGGCATATGGAAGAAGTTGTGGCAATATGTGTTTAAAAATTATTTTGCGGTCCCTCTGACCCATCAGTTTTGACGCTTCAACGTACTGGAGTGTTTTCATCTGTAATGCCATACTTCGCGAAACCTTAGCTATTCCTACCCAGCCAAATATTACAAGGAATCCAACTATCAGAAATATGCTATTCCCAATAGTTACTGCTAAAATTATCAAGAGAGGAAGAGCAGGCATTGCATAAATGATATCATTAAAGCGCATCAAAACTTCATCTGTTGCTTTTCCCTTGTACCCTGCTAATACACCATAAAGAAGACCAAGTGTTACGGATCCGATTGACACAGTAATACCTATGAAAAGAGCCAACGGTGTACCCCAAAGCAATCCCACGGAAAGATCTCGTCTGAGTTCATCTGTGCCTATCAATCCATATACTTTACCTCCAAGGATTAGATTTGATTTTACTAGAGTTGGTTTTCCAGATACGCTGTATAGATGAACTCTAAATACATAATCACCTTTAAGAATTTTATTCTCGTCAAGTTTTGAAAATATAATTTTTTCAGAAGAAAGAGTATCTAGTTGAAATGAATATCTGCTTTTAGCGTTTGCAATATTTTTTACAATTACATCTTGTGTTGAAAACAACATACTATTGTATGTGGTCTCAACATTGCTAAAAGGTAAGGATGTGGAGATCAAGGACAATTCAACTCCATCTGGCCTTGTCACAGATAATTGCAATAGCGGAGAACCGTGGTATTTTGCAGTATATTGATAGATAAAATCACTCGGAAATCCATCATACTTGTAATTTACTGCAAATGAATCAGTCAGAACATATACAGAATCTAGTAGTTGTGATGAGCTTTGTGGTTGTAGGATCAAGTGTTCTGGGATTTTTTCAGATAGAAAATAGTTTACCCAAGCAGGTTGTGCAGATTTTGGATACAAGAGCCAGCTTGCAGGATCGTTCCATGCTTTCAAGTTTTCAGCTGGAATAGTGACAAATGCGATAATAGACATGAAGAGAAGAACAGCAAGAATTACAATGCCCGTCATCCCTATTTTATTATGAGAAAATTCATGCCATATTCCTCTTGCTGAAAAACTCATTCTCTTCGCACCCGCGGATCGAAGTAGCCATACAGTATATCAGCTACAAAAATACTTGCAAGAAAGAATGCAGTCAAGACATATGTTGCCCCAATAATTACTGGCAAATCTAAAACGCTGATTGCATCAAAGTAAAGCCTACCCATACCAGGCCAATCAAAAACAGCTTCTGTGATTATCGCCCCACCGAGAGAGCCAGATAAGCTAAGTGCAAGAATTGTTACAATTGGTGGTGCCGCATTTTTCAGAGCATGAGAGTAAAGTATCCTCTTCTCATCAATCCCGGCTGCTCTTTTTGCCATGATAAAGTCCTCCTGTAGTACTCCAACCAGAAAATTTCTTACCAGGTATGCCCACGAGCCAAACCCGATTAGAACTAGAGTAATCAACGGAAGCGCCATATGATACAAAAGAGACCCCCAATATCCAGGGTCGGTTGAAGAAATTTCAGGAGTTGCCCTTGCTGGAAATATTGGATAAAGAAATGCAAAGACGAAGATCATGAGAACCCCTATCCACCAAACTGGAAAACTGCTAGATATTATAGCAAAGCCTGATGTTATCTTGTCAATCTTTGAATTCACCTTGCTTGCAGCAATTGCCCCCAGAAATATTCCCAAGACGGAGACTATTGCAGTAGCGGTAGTAAAAAGAAGAATTGTCTTGGGCAATTTTTCAAGTATTATATCTTTGACATCGGATGAACCGCTATCACTTGTAAGAAATTTTGCGTGGCCAAAATCCAATGTCAAGATTTTGAACATGGATAATCCTATTCTTTGCGGAGAATACCATGGTTGATCTAATCCAAGAGATATGATTCTCTGTTTTATCTGATTTTCTACATACGAGTCTAGCTGATCAGTTGTTTTGAAAGTTAATAGAAGACTTTTGTTGTTGGTTACCTCTTGCCTTATTTCTAGTGCCACACTTTGTTTGGATATAGCGTCCATGTTTACCCCTACCAAGGCGATTGTAACAAGAAGTGTTGCCATCAACACTCCAAACATTGTAATTGCACGCTTTGCAAGGAATTTTTTAAACCCCACTTATTTCACCGCCATTTTTTTTCTCCTAATAATTGCATATAACACAACTAGTGCTGTCACACTTGCTAATACCATTATACCTGTAAGATATACAGGATTCGCTGCCAAAGACTCTGAGCTTTGGACAAGGTTCTCCGTAGCTAGTTGGTTCTTTTCTTTTGTTACAAGAAAACTTGTATGATACATATCTGGTTTGTATGCAGCATCTGATACTACAAATATCTGCAAGTCATTAGATCCAAGATCAAAATTCTTCGTTGTATTAGACTCGAGAGTTATTCTCATTGATCCATTAGCAGAAATTTGTTTCCCATTATCAATCATCTTGCCTTCAGGGTTTGTAAAATAGTAATATACAGTAGCATTGGGTGTAACTGAAATTGGAATTTCCAATTTTGCACCGAGAGTAACCGTAAGAGGCACCTCCACATTTTCTATTTTAGGCATACTTACATCCTCAAATTTTTTCCAATATCCAGACTTGAAGGGATATGTAGAGTCAACAAATGCGTTGAGAGTAATTTTTCTTGCCTCAGGAGAATAACTTTCCAGATAATATGGACCGTTACTTATTACTGCATGACCATGTTCTGTAATCCATGACATTGAAGCCTGATATCTTGCATCAAAATAGTTTGAGTCATTAATGTATGAAAGCGCAGGCGGGATAGATTTTTCCTTAGCAAAGTCTTCAAGGTTTGTTTTTATCACATTAGCATCAGTTGGAATAATTAGTGACATCCAGTCAACATTCTTACTTATTGCATCTGACCTCGAAAATGCAAGTTTTCCATCAATTACTGCTTTTTCCATAGAGTAAATCATCTCCCACGGCATTGCGGGCCAAACTTGAGCCGAGTCTGCAATTTCACCATTATCAAAATGCCAATAATCTTGATAAACCTCAATTGTATTTTTATCAACAACTCTAACTCCTATGAGTGTTTTTGCAGCCTGATTTGCTTTGGGAGAATATTCAGAGTCATATGTCATCGTTCCATTTGTTTGATCAGCCCCCCATTGATAAAGAAAATATATTCCATAGAGAACGTCGTTCATATCCATCGGTACTTTGTTATGCCAATTTCCAAATTTCAAATGGAACGTTACTTTGCTTGTTGCCTTTATTCCAGATCCTACTTGGATCCACTTTTGTTTTGTAGCATTCCATTGTATTGCATCACTTGGCACATCTAGCTTATCCAAAGGTCCAGCTGTTTGAACTTGCCAATCAGACCTTATTGGTATAGTATAACCAGTGTAAGGATTCTTGAAGCTTCCAGGATCACTTACTACTCCCCAAATTTGTTGACTTGAGGAGTCTGTAAATCCCCCTATTGGATTCCATGCACCTTGATAGATCTTCTTTACACCAATTGTAAGTGTATCAGTATCTGATCTTGCATTAATTGGAGTAAATCTGCTCGCTATTCCTGCACCAAAATCATTGATCACCCCATCGACTTTTTTATTTGTAATAAACTGGTCAGTATTGCACGCAAGAAATATCCTGACTGAATCATTTATTCCCTTGTCAACGGCCTGATTTATCAGACTGGAACGCTGCTCTGATGAGGTAAAATTTCCAAAAAATATTGCCTTTGACAAGGAATCAATTTCTGGTTCATGGAAATTCCAGTATGCAGGATTGTTAAATCCAGGCATGTTAGAATACCACGGTGAATACATTTGTGCTGTAATTACAGAATCATATCTTACAAAGCCGCTTGCTGTCCATGCTTCCGTGTAGATGTTCCACTTTAAATCAGACGGATTTGATCCATAAACAGTAGTGAATGCCTTTGTCAGGTCACCATAATCTTTTTTCACTATAAATCCAATACCTTGCAATTGGGAGGCAAGAATTTCACCGATAGATTTTCTCATAGGATCATCATTTCTTATAAAAATTGTAATCGAAATTGGTTTTGATGCATAGTACCAAATTCCTCCGATTTTTTGCGCACCTGCTTTTTCAAGTGCGTCCGATATCATTTGGTTTGCAAGGGCAGGATTATGTTTGAAATTAAATGATTGTAATTCTCCCAGTATTGAAAGATAATCAGGATCATACGGCTTGTATGCAGATATCATCTGCACTCCATAACCATTGAGAACCTCATCTACTATGAGATCCCTATCTATTAGATAATTCAGTGCAAATCGTACTTGTTGAATAGAGAACGGATTGAATTGCTCAGAGACTGCAGGGTTTATCAAAAGACTATAACTCTTTCCGGCAGATTGAAATATTTTTAAATTTTGTCTTGACTGATCATCAAGTCTGTCCAAAGGGATTGCAGAATAGTACATGTCAAGGTGTCCATTTTTTATTTCTTCCAAGGCAGTATTTTCGTCAGAGTATTGAATGAGTTCTACTTTGTTGAAATTTGTGCCTTTTTCGCTAAATGCTATTTCGGGGCCCAAAATAAAAAGTGCAAGTATAAAGATTAGTACAAGTTTCATGACATGTTTTTCAATGAATTGTATTTAACCATGGTCCAAAAAGGAACAATATCAAAAAAATCACAATATTTCCTTGGATAGTTTTAGAGATACCCACAAATAGTATTTTATAAAAGAAATGTACTGCATACATAATGAATCTTCAAACTCTAGTCAAAGGAATACAGGGAATAATCCCTGGAGGACTGTCCGTCAAAGACTTTAGCATGGCAACTCAAACTAGCGAAGAGTTAGCAAGTGAGATACTTGACAATTTTATGCAAAATGGTATAGGAAGATACGAAGAAGGTCAAATTAATTTTGAAGAGACAGATAAACTAAAGACAGTCATTCTTGCAATAAACATGGGCGCTGCGATCGATGAGGTATCTCGCCTCTTAGAGTGGCAAGATTTTGAATCACTTGCAGCCGAAGTACTTGAGAAGAGAGATTTTGAGACTACAAGGAATTTTATTTTAACAAAGCCTAGGATGCAGATAGATGTAATAGGCATCAAGGCAGGTATTGCCATACTTATTGACTGCAAGCATTGGAAGAACATGCCCCAATCAGCTCTTCAGAGTGCTGTAAAAAAGCAGATTGAACGAACTAAACATTATATTTCTAAAGAAAATGTCAAGGGAGCAATTCCTGCAATTGTAACACTTTACCAACACGATCTACAATTTATCGACAAAGTACCAATAATTCCTATTCATCAATTGGATTCTTTTTGCGAGGAATTTTATGGAAATCTGGAGGAACTTCAGAACTAGAACATAGTATAAATAAAAAATCCAGTAGTTATCAAAAGAAATGCCTGTGTAATTCGCATTGCTTTATCAAGAGATTTCGAATAAAGCTCAAGTTGGTTTCCGCCCATGACTTTTACAGTGGTTTTACTTTCCAATAATTCATAAGATGCAACAGATGTTGTCTGTTCTGCTTTTTTGGCAAGATCTAAAAACCAAGATACAACTTCGGGGGCTTTAGAAATACTTCCAAATTCAAAATAGCCGTGCTTATTTTTAGCTGTTCTTGCTTTATAGTGTGTATCAGATGTACATATCTCAAGAAAATTATACCCATTATTTGAGAAATTATTTGCAATGTCTTCACGTAGTCCATTTAACATATTATTTGCATCTGCCCAGGCAAGAAAGAATTTCTCGCCACCAATCTTAAAACACATGATTGCAACTTTACCTGGACCAAGATCGTCGGCTTGAAAATTCAGATTTTCAGAATTTGCATATCCAACTTCCAATGGCAATGTTTCTTTTGTGATCAGAGTATCCAAGGTAGATTTACCTGCGTTTAGAAGATCATCTGCATCAAGTTTTTCAATTTCTTTGCCCATTGCATTATGACTGTCAACCATAATCACTCTTTCAAATCCCCTATTCCTACCGTACTGCTCTAGCTCTGATTTTATGTAAACAGGAATATCTTCCATTCCATGAGGAGATAATGAAAGAATCAAAACTGCAGTCTTGTCAAAGAGTAACCCAGTAGTTCGCGCTTTATTGACCTGAATTGTTACCGGCTTTGTGCTCTTTGTCCCTTCTCTGATTTTCAAATTTTGTTCTAGGCTTGTAATATAGTGATCAACCTGAGATTTTGAAGGTAAGTTAAGTGAATGGTCAGATATACTATGCATAACCATTGCAGATGAATTAAGATTTTTATAAATAAGATATGGGATATTGCTTCCTCCGATTGGGTGAAATGGTCCAGGATGAAGATCTGGAATGACTAGCCTACAATCTCCATCTTGGGTCTTGAATAGAATTTGAAATGTTGAGACCTTTGACGGTTCGGAACGTTTCTCCATCAAGGATTCCATTGGTAAAGGATCATCATTTGTCCATGCTGCAAGATACGCTTGTAAAAATGCATGAGTGCTGGAGAGTTTTCCACTACCAGCAAATCTATCACTTAATAAAGTCCAGAGACTTCCAAGAACACAAAATACTATACCATATTCAATAGCTCTTGGGTCAGATAACATTGGAATCCAAAGATTAGTAGGTACAATTGCAAGAAACATTGCAAGTGGTTGAATTAGTGAAATTGCCCATGCCGTTTTTAGTTTTGCACCCAACACAGATGTGAATATCGCTATTCTAAAACTAGTAAACAGAAACATTCCTTCCACTACATAAATTGGCAATAATGCGGGTTTTGAGAATACATAAACTGAAAGTACTCCACATAGAATTGTTACAAGCCATAAGAGATTTCCAAATGCAGACATGTGTATTGATTTAGAATATTCCGTCTTCAGAATTTTAGTATCAATCAATTGTGTTATCATAAGTGCTGCAACAGTAACAGGAAGTGAAAATAATAGTCTGTCAGTTGACTTGAGATAATCAATACTTGAGACTGCCGCAATCACACATGCTACAACAATAGCAATTACTAATGATACATAGTGCGAAGTAGGAGTAAATGTTGTTAACGTGTACCGTTTGTGAATTTTAGATACATCGTTGGAGCTTTCCGTCATGTTGAGAAGAACAACTTTAGAATCCAAGAAATTCCAATCAGAGCTGATGGTATAGATATTACCACCTCTGGTCTTAACTTGTATCCCTTAGTCTCATCCTCGAAGAATCTTAACAGTCCTGCACTTGATGCTGGCAGTGGTGCAGATTTTTTGCTGCTGCTCATGATATTTCTGATTCAAGGACCTTTAAATAAATACCTTTTTGTGACTAGAGATTCCTCAGTTTCTCTTTAATAGCAATTATTCCATTTATTGAAGATAAGATCTGTTTTTGTTTCTCAAAGTCATTTTCCTTTTGAAGTTCTTCTGTCAGATCTTTTATTTTCAGATCCAAATTGTCTATTGTAGTACTCTCTGGATTTTGTTCCATTTTTGTTATGATGGATTCTACCTTCTCTTCTTTTGCCTCTCTTCCACAAGTAACACACATTGCATTACCGTCTTTCATTATCCTGACACCCTTACAATATGGACAAGGATCACCAACCAGTGTGGCTCCTTTTAGCAGTAATTCAACTGCTTTTTTTGTCAATTCTTTAGACATACTATGACATTGTATTACCTGAATAAAAAATGTAGAGGATAAACAAGGCTTAATAGTAGGATTTTGACTTTTTACTTAGAATGGCGGTAATCTGCAACACTTGCGGACTTCCAAATGATTTATGCGCCTGTGGTGAACTTGAAAAAGATCAAACTCAGATTGTAGTTAGAATTGAAGAAAGACGTTTTAAAAAGAAAGGAACTATGATTGAAGGAGTCAACCCAAAGATGAATGATCTAGGAAAAGTTGTGAAAGAACTAAAAGCTCGTTATGCTTGCGGAGGTACTGTAAAAGATGGATACATATTTCTTCAAGGAGATCACAGAGATACAATTAAGACAACGCTTGTTAAGCTTGGATTTCCAGAAGCTAGTATAGAAGTTCATTGAAATTAAGATTGGAAAAAATAGATAAAATCATAAGAATTCTTGCT
>JBGPGB010000017.1:0-13329 GCA_041483595.1 Nitrosotalea sp. | reverse complement strand
CATCATGTGAAGTCTTGTTGCCTATCTTAGTCATTCCACAAAAATCTGAAAGACAGTGATTTGACAAAGTAATTTTAGAAAGTAATTCTGGATTAAGGTTCACATTTTTTTCCAAATTAAAATATGCTACAGGGTCTGGCTCTAATGCATAAGCATGTTTGGCTAATTGACATCCATATAGTACAGTAGGACCGATCCATGACCCAATATCAAGATAAGAATGGTTAGAATCTAAAAAAATATCTAGTATTTTAAAAGTGTGAGGTTCCCAGTTTCCTGATTTAACTCTATACCAAAAATCTTTTTCTCGAGTAGAATCAACAACAAATCTTTTACTATTTATTTCAATTTGCAAAATAATCGCCAAATATGATTTTTAGTTAAGTCAAATTCAATAGATTAGAGAAAAGATTGAAATCAATAATTTTATGACGATATAAATCAATACATATTTTTTGTAAAACTGCCATCATAAATCAAATCCAAGTAACCATTTTGAATTTATCAAAAAACCAATCATCAGATCTGGCTCTTTTTTTAAATAGATTAATTCTCCTAGTCAAGACACCGTCTTTTTGTACTTCCAAAAGCGCTTCTAAGAATAACGGAGATTCAGAGTTATATTGCAGAAAATTTTCCAATCGCTTTACCGAAAAATGAGAAATTGCAAGTCTAATCATATTATATAATTCATTGAAACTTGAGGTATGGTATGGACGAGTATCTCTAAAAAGATGTCCGACTCTAATAGATGGATTGCATACAACTTGATATCCTAATAACCATGTTCTCATGGACAATTCTGAATCTTCCGATCCAAACAAACGCAATCCTGAATCAAATTCACCAATATCAAAAAACAATTTTTTTTGAATTGCCAAACAACCAGCACCTGCAAATGGTATTTCATGGATCTCTAGCTTCAGATCAGGCAACCAATTAACTTCCATTTGTTGATCTATCCATTCAAAACCACAACCTCGTGCGTTTTCATTACCCATGACGGTTAAACATGGTGCCACAATCCCACTGATATTTTTAAATGAGTTCAATATTTTTTGTCCCCATCCTTTCTGAAATTCTACATGGCCGTCTGCAAAGAGTAAAATATCACCAATGGCATGTTCTGCTCCAAAATTTCTGGCTTGAGGTGCGCCTAGTTTTGACTTGTAAATAGAAACTTCTTTTATATTTTTAACTAAGGATAGATCAGTGCCACCGCAATCTGCCACAATGATTTCATAATTGTCTAGTTCTACAGTATCCCGGATGTTATTGATCGTGGCTTCAACGTTCTTACCTTCATTTAGCGATGGAATAATTATGCTAAGCATACTCAGAATCATGGTGCAGGAACATATGGCTAAAATTCCTCAATAATTATTATAATATTTGACATGCTTAGTACACCGCCACCAACAGCAGCACATGCAAGATCAAACCAATATGGAGTACCTACAACAAGGTGGGTTACTAATGAGAACGTATTTACTGATATGGCGTCATTGGCGTTGGGGCTAGTGCTCTGTACAATTGGCCCAATCTGTGTTCCAGTAAGCACGCTCCCGTTTGACGGTGTAATTCCTGTGCCATAAGATATTTGAATTTCACCACCACCTCCTGCAGTTGTATTTGCAAGGGTTGCCTGAACTGTAACTTTGACGTAGCCTGTATTAACTGGAGTATATTGAATTCCAAGCCCTGCCATCACTTGAATCGTGCTAGTTATCGTAGCTGGGTTTGGAGGGTTTGCAAACAATGGTCCATAATTTGTGCCATATAAAACAGCATTCGCCACTTGCGGGGATGCAATTCCTAGAGTTGATGCAAGAAGTTCTGTCCGAAGATTTGTAAGACCAAGATGCTTAAGCAGATTAATGTAACCTCCCATCTCTGTTATGTTTTTAGGTGGCGGTAATCGAGAGGAGACTGCATCACTTTCCAAAACAAGCCTACGTAGCAGTGCTTGTTGTAATTGTATAGTTTGAGGGTTTGCACCGGCTTGTAAGATATTGACCAAAGCTTGTATAATTGGATCGTTGATGGAGGGAGATGGTGTTGGCATATTATTATGCCATTCCCGCAATTATAGCTTGTATAATAGCCGTTATCGCAGCTTGACTTAAGCCAGAATTAGAACCTGAACCAGAACCCGAATTGGAGCTTGGAGATTTAGAACTTCCCGTACTACCAGTCTTTGAACCTCCTCCCCCTCCCAGAATAGATTGCAGGATTGCTGAAGCTTGATCAATGGCATCCTTGGTTAGCGCAGTTTGAGCATTCAGTGTTTGATTGGCAGAGCTTTGTGTAGATTGGATGAGCTGTGCGAGTTGAGTTGCTCCAGTCATGTCAGGAAATTGGGCAGTGGGTGCTTTCTGTGCCAAGGCTGTTGCAAGTGCATCGGTAGGAGTAACACTGGGAACATTCACATTGTTGATTAGTGTGGGCAACATTCCGCTTAATGCATTGGGCGTCTGGGCTGCTGCAAGGGTGCCAACATTGCTACCAGGAACCGATACGGTAGATATAGCAGGAGCAGTGTCAGATGGAGAGTCCTGCCAGTTCCAGAACCGTGTCAGATCTATCTTTTCACCTGAGGTGCAATGTCCTAACATTGCCTCTCCCAATACGCCATGAGTTGGCAGAGATAAGCAAGTCATCTCATTTGGAGCACAGAGATTATGAAAGTTTAGAAGATAGTTCTCGAGGTTTCCTGTAGTAATAGGTTCTGATTTTCGATCGATATTCGTTGCAGATATCTGGTCTGACAGAACACGTGGAATAGAGAATTGAAGCATCATGCAATTCCCGTAGAATCCCAGTATTTCCGTTCCTACACATTCTAGTAGTGGCACAGTAGAACCAGTCATTCCAGGAAATGATAGGATATATGGTTCAAGTAGCATGACTCTTTCCTCTGGAGTAAGGGAAGTCCATACAGCCTTTGAATAACGTATCATGTTTCGAAGTACATGTTGTAATGCATTCTCGATTAATATTAGATCAGAATATTTGAATATTGGAGAGATTTCAGCGGCAGGGATAGGATAGATTCCTGATGGAAGTTCAGTCACTGTAACTGTTGTTGGATTAACATAATGTTCTGAGCTACCACTAGAGCCAAATACCAAGTCAGCTTGAAAGTTGGAGATATAGGGCGAGCCCACTTGATTTGCTATAATAGTAGAGGTAAGTGAAATGGATCCAGAACCAGGTAGATTTAAAATTCCAAAAATACCAGGAAACAATGCAGGAGGCCACTTTGTTCCATTTGCGCCAAAGAGGTTAACAACTGTATCAAACGGTGTGGCCAGCTGGTAGGTAAAACTATCGATACTATGCGTTATCTCGAATCCTATGATATCAGATGGTGAAAGAGATGGAGGAAGTGATAGAGATGCTTGGAGTTTTGTTCCATGATTTCCACCACTGCCTGGCAAGACACGTTGACCTTTAAGATAATTTATCAAATCATCTGATGTATTGAATGCTTTACTTGGATCTGATTGGCCAGGAATTATGACTGGTGGGTTTGGAATCATCTCTACTGGTCCCAGCCGTCTGCCCCATCTGGTTACTGCCGCAACATAAAGGTGGTCAAAGGGGAACACACTAGCATTAGCTGAAATATTTATAACATCTTCAGCCAAGGAATTTAATTCCACGATGGCGCGAGGATCTGCTGCAAACTGTTCGAGTCTGGTAAACCCTGAGAGATATTTGTTTGGGAGCCACCGCTTTAACACATCGGAGTGATCCAAAAGTCCCGCATATCGATTCAAGACTTGTTGTCGTGTAATCCTCCCACCACCTATTATCGAAGCAGGACGCTTGGTAAGAAAATCATCCAAATTCTTCTTCTGCCCTGGTGGCAGAAACCACACAACATCTAAAGGAACTAGACATACCAAGCTCACTCCTTCATATACAGTCTTTATGTCGAATAGACGTAACACCTCAAAATACTGAAATGTCAAGGCATGGAGTTTATTGTGATTTGCGATTGTCTTTGTTGTTACCGATGATGCTTCTGATGATGTTGCCATACGCATAGCTACGCGCTGCGCTCTCCGTTGCGATTGGGATTGTTGTTCTGCAAATGTTTGAACTGATTGTGCAGCTGAAGATGCATAGTTCTGAGATCCATCCATATAGTTGGTAGTACTTCCTCCGGAAGTTGTGCCAGCTATACTCCCACTAGGTCCCCCGAAAATACCTCCAAGAAGCCCACCTCCAAATGTTGCTGCTGCTGTCTCGGAAGAAGTATTGAAGTTACTTCCTCCCTGTGCAGCCTGATTAAACGCAGATTGAAACGTAGCTTGAGTTGAGGAATCAGTTACAGCTGAAGCATCAGTTTGGGTTGATCCATAAACTGCCTCAGTGTCTTGTATCCGTAAGGATGTCTGCTGTTCTACAACCACAATTTGTTGCTGTTCACCAGGAGCCAAAGGAAGTGAGTAAATCAAGTCACCTAGAGCTAAACCTTTGAAACTCCAGTTCTGGGCACATCGTAAAATATAACCAAGTCCTAATGAACCTACAATTTTTGGCTTGGACAGCAAGTCTTCATGAAATTTGTCGATGCTGATTGGACCATGGAGAGATGATGCTTGATTGGCCATATCCGTGCGTGGGTATGGAGTATCAGTACGGATAATACCCTCTGCCGTATTAACTAGGTTTTCTTGCTCTTGATAAAGCGTGGGTGAAATCAGACTAAAGAATATACCGTATGGAAAGCGGTCAAAGCAAGATTGGTTTTCTAGGACCCTAATGCAGTCTTGACCATCACCAAGATGTATTTTAGGAGGAGGAGTGGGTGTTGGCTCGCTATTAACTGGTAAATTTGCTACCAATGAATTAAAAAGAAAAGTAGGAATTGAAGGAACATCTTGTGAAAGGGTAAATGTTCCAAGATATCCCAAAGGTCCTAACAAACTTGGGGAGATGGATAATTCATCCAGGATAGATTGTGAAGCACCACGAACTCGTAATGAAAGAGATTGTCCAGCTGGAACAACAATCCCTTTGGGGAGTAATAGCGAAAAATTGCCGCTAGTATCAGTAATTCCTGTTGCAATAACCTTTGAACCGGCCCGGTTTGGAGATTGTGATGTTGTAGCAATTGTATTTGCAGTGCTCATAGATGGAGATAAAACCTCAATCATAACCTGACTGGCCGGTGTTGAATTAGATTTTAACAAAGTACCATAGATCTTAGGGGGTAGCCTAATGGCAGGAGTGGGGGCAGAATTGAGTGATTGCAAGGAAACATGAAGTGCTGCAAGAGTCTTTGTGATATCTATAGCTGGCACCGATATTTTTGATCCATTTTCCCCAACTACATTTCCACTTACATCAGATGATTTTTTTCTACCTTGTAAATCTGGTTTCTTAGACAAATAAATTTGTCACCCCTTCTTTGAAATTTAACCGGTAGAAAATGCAACTTAGAGAATTATCTAATCGTGATGAATTTTCAGAAATTTCTTTTTTTGACAATTCCGTTTTCTACTATGAAATGAAACTATATAACAATGAACTGTCACTTTTTAAAACATCGAGATATTATCGTAAGATCGCTTTGAGTAATAGATGTCAAAGGATGCAAGGTCTCGTGTTGATTCAAAATTTGTAACTGCTGGAAAACTTTCTGGGATGTCATGCTTTTACATTTCCCTGAATTTCTTGACAGCTAATTGGCTATCTGTCAGTTCCACAAGACTAAACATCTAGTTCTTGTCCTTAATGTAGCATAGATCCTCTGCCACGCTTGACTTTATTCGACGTCGAATAATTTGCTTTTGGATTTCTTTTAGAAGGTCCGATAGACAGATGTTCTTGCTTGCGTATTCCTACCTTTTTCCTATTTCGCTTTACAAGCTCCTAATTCTCATAGTTAAATATGAATACACCCATGGGATTTTCATGAAAACTGATAGTGAATCCACTTCATGTGCCTATGTTATTCCTGATGCCGCAATAGAATTTGCTTGGGCAATCTCTGCAAAATTCTCAGCAAATTCATCCACTCAAAAGCAGGGTGAATCTGCAGAGGAAGATTATAACCAACTACTAAAAAGATTCCAAGAATCGATTGAAAAGAAATCATTTGTAGATAAAAATCTGGAATATTGCCAATACTATACTGCATTAGTTGCATCTATGCATACGACATTAAAAAATCTCGAAACATGTCTAAGGCACAGAGATGACAATTTTTCTCAGGATGAGGATCTACGAAAACAGCAGATCGATACGATTGATAGGTTGAAAACATTTGGATTGAGCTTCGAGAATGCATTACCAAAAATAGCTTCTGCAACAGCTATTGGAGGAATAAGTGGATTGTCCATAACAAATTTACTAGATCAGTTGAACCTTCCAGATCTTTGGCATAATGTGATTCTACTTAGTTTTCTAGGTATCGGGTACTTGATTACTGAATTTGTTGTACTACCTGTCGTAGTGTGGAAAAAGAAAAAAGTAATAGACCAAATAAATGAAATAAAAAGAGAGCACTATGAACTTTATTTCAAACGTTGCGAGAGAGAACTTTGTGATATGTTTACCACACTAAAGATTGCATATGGAAAAATAGATCCAAGTTATGATCCCAAAATCGGGAGTCAAAAGTGGGATGTCAAGCAAGTCATACCAGAAAATGAAGAATATCTAGTGAGATATTCAGGTCATAGGATTAATGAAATAAACAAAAAACCCTTGTCCTAAGTGTAAAAGAACTGGATTTACATTCTGTGAAAAACTAGGTTATACTTTATTAGCATATCTAACATTTGCATTAGTAGATTTTGAACAATCAAGAAGATACGTCGGCAATAGTCAAAATCAGAGAATGGTTTAGAAAAAATCCAATTTCACGAGGTATTACAAGTGCATTAATTGAAACAATCCCTATAGTTGGACCACCTCCATAAATTAACGTGGGCTTGTAGGTCATGCAATTACAGTAAGAGCCACAAGATTAGGACAGGCAGGCGCACCCACTCGCACAATAAGTATGTGGTTTCTTGGCGGCTCAATTACAATTCCCTATCCGTTCCCAGTAAACGACATAATCGTTAACTTCGTATAAATTATCAGAAAGTAGTAGAGGATAAAATAGAATTTCAATATGGCCACAAAACTCCTTCCCTTAATTTTTCATTTAATTCTCCAAACGAGATATAGACAATCAGTAAGAATGGGCCCCCCTCCCCAATTTAATCACAAAAATCTGTTCCTGTCGTAAAGGTTAAGCAATAGAAAAGATCTTTCTTAAATAATTTTCAATCTATGTTGTGATATGTGCAGAATGTGCAGTACAATGTTAGGCAGGAGATGTAAATGTAGGCCTTGTGAGTGCAAGGTAGAGCCGCCAAACCAATGCAGCATTTGCGGACATACATGTATGGCTTATGCAAAAACAGTGAATCAACTAAAAAGAAAACTTGCACAATATCAATCTTCAAAAAGGCCACCAACTAGCAAATTAAAAAGATAAATGTATTTTTTGTACAGAATTTAGGTCTTAATTTAAATTTTCTTAATGTATTAAATCATAATGTTTTCATACTTTTATAGAAATAAGTTTATAGAATTCACAATGGCTGACGAAGAAGATTTAAACGGACCACAGTGTCATTGCCAAGGTGGTCGGTTACTAGTAATAATTGGGGACAAAGATGATCCATCGATAAGCGCGGCTCGAGGGTGGTCCCTTGGAACACAAATAAAACACGTTCATAAAGTGGCATTTCAACAATTTCATTATAATACTCCAGAATTAACAGTGCCCAAAGTGCCAAACGCAGCCAACGATGATTGGCACGATTTTCAGAATAGTCTGACTGGGGCGCTAAAAAATCTCTGTGCAACTTTCAATAATTGTTGTTATTTTGAAGAAGTGGTAATCATAGCCCATGGTAGTCAAGTCGGTCTTTATCGATCATTAGTCAAGTTACTCTCGCAGATAATTGACAGACCAGTATCCAAGCTAGTTTTTTGGGTTTGCGGTGGAAATAGGGGCAGCTATCCATTTACAGACTCTGGCAGACATCAATCATTTCTTGAGATATGTAATATAATAAAACCGAGAAAAGAATGTCCATGCGGATGTCATCACGAAGACTGTCATGCATGGAATGCAGATCAGGATAACGGTGGAAACGGAAAATGTCCTGTGGGCAAAGACACCACGGTTACAGTACTGTCTGCAGGATATTATGCAGCGTCAGGAACACATTATCCTTCCACGCTTGGATTAGATCCAAATAATCAAATTCAACCATTTATTGCACCGGATAATAGCCTCATAGAAACTACCATTACAGAAGATCCAGCCGGTGGACCTATTGTCGATACTTCCTCAAAAGCAGTAACAGGACAAAGAGTCTTTGGCACTACAATACGTGAGGACAACACACTCAAAGACCCAGTCGGTATTGGTTTTGATCCTAGTGTAAAGATTGGAAAGGGAACAGCAGTACCACCCTCAGGTTATAAAGAAGCAAAATATCTAGGACCAACTGCTGATGAACATGGATGCACGAATAAGGATGGTTGTCTTTGCGGACGAACCGCAAGTTAATTGTAATTCTTGATAAAAGAGACATTGTTTGGATTTTACAGTATCAGGCGAGCCACCGAATTTTATGTCAGGTCACCAATGGGAACATATTGTAGATGCTACAACTAGTCAAGTTCTTTTTGTTTGAAATTAGTTTATTTTTCTAAACATCAATCTTGGACATAAACAGTTTAGATTCTCATAAACCATTGAGATTCTAGTAAAGGTAAACAATTACAGTCAAGCTAAAAGATGATAATAACTTCTGAATTATGAGTTCTGGTCTGGTAGATCTCAAGTATTTAATACAAAACAATATTGAAAGGTTCAGGTCCTATAAGAACCAGTCACTATCATGATACAATTTCAGCTCCACTTGTGAAATATTCAATCAGTTCAGTTCTCTACTTAGCAAAAAAGTTTGAATCCGATGGGATTAGGTACCCATTGTCCTAATTTGGGTTCCATATGTTAGTATCACTATAATGAAACAATTCAATACTCACTAAGGGATTTGAAAAACCAATTAAATTATCTCATTTTATTACTCACTAATGAAGTTTTTAGCTTTAACTTTTTTAATAAATGGAAGGGTCCCTGCAGAAATAGTTTTTCCATCTTTTTTGTAAATGTAAGTAGTACCATCTTTTAAAATATAGACAGGAATTGATGAAAAATATTTGAATTGTATTGATTCTTCTTCAGCATAGAATGGGCCATGCAGCTGTCCTGCAGGAATTATGTTGAAGGTTCCAGGCTCTATTATTGTAGAACCTGAACGTAGTAGTCCTGAAACCAAAAACAATGTCTGAACAGAAGTATGATAATGCTCAGGAAATTTTGAGCCTTTTTCAACTTTGGCTAGCTCCATTATGGCACCAGTAATGGGATCTGTGAATAAAACTTTATTGAATATTCCTTTCCACGGTAATGGCGTCCAAGGAAAGTTTGTGTGTGGACCAAGACGACAAAAGACATCTTTTAATTCTGGCGGAATTTTAAATGTGGACTTCATAAAACTTTTCTCGTAACCTCCTGTTTTCTAATAAGGCGCACACTATATTCCCTCACATTAAGAAGTAATTGATGTTCTTGCATTGTGTATATGTAGAGATAAATTTGATATAAATATGATCGTTAAATGGAATTGTACCGGATAATGACTTTAACAAATACAAAACTGATAAATCTCAACGTGTTTGTTGAAAAGTTAATTTAATTCAGTTGTTCCAGCAATTTTTCCCATTACAGTTTAGTTGCTGTAGTAGGGGCTTCATTTTCAAGAATCAACCAGTGGCTTCCTGTTCTATTCATATCCTTACTTTTAGGATCCATTGACTCTCTTACATACGTACATGTGATTTTATGGAGTCCCGGTTCGTTTGCAACATCTTCATTTATAATCATAGAAGGAAGACTCAGGTTCGAGTTTACCAACAAGCGAAGTGTTCTATCGTCCAATCTTATTGCATTTGTCAGATCCAATACTTCACCATTTATGTTAGTTTGTAATTAAAATTCCTATTTGTTGATACGAATCTTGTAGAACCGACTTACTAACTTGTAATAATTTCAGACTGGTGTTACATCCACATAGAGATTTGGGTACCAACGCGAGGTTATTTTGGGCCCACTTTGTGCGTAAAATATTGAGTTACGTGACACCTAAAATTCAACTTCTAATATCCAAAATGCGTCACATCCATCATCTTGCTAGACAGGTTTCCATCTTTCATGCACAAATTCCAGACATAAGAATGGATTTAAAGTTGAAGAGTCAACACAATAGATAAAACTCAATAATGCAACTACGTCACTTAATATTTAATCTAATGAATCATAACTAGTTTTAAATTTTGAGGAAGTAAGGATACTCCATATTACAATCGCCAATGAGGCTCCAAATAGAATTATTGGAATACTAGAATTAATTTGAATACTAGAATTAATCGTATTACTCAATAATGCCGCACCCAACACGGATAACGCAATAGATCCTATTTTTCCAAAACCGTTGAGTGTTTTCTGAGACTCCCAAGATAGTGACTTTCTAATTTTTATTGGTTGTAATCTTGCTACTTCTAGCTGTTCTTTTGAAAGAGTATCCATGAATATTGGGGGAATTACATCACCTACATTTGGATTAGTTTTTGAATCTAGTCCATAATTCACAGGATCAATATAATAATGGAGACTACCTGGAGCCTTTTTTGTTTTTTCAGTGTGCTTTTTTTGAATGTCATCGTGAAGGGTTTGCATGATTGGATCATATTTCGTACATCGCATTAGGATTGATTTTTTTTGAGATTCTACTCTAACCATTTCACCGTATGAAACTCCAATAGATGCTCTTGTCTCTTCACTGATGCACACCATAGGAATATTTCTTTCATAATGAACTATATTATCTTGGACTCTGACAATTGCTTTTTGAAACCCCAAAAGTTTTCTATATTTGTCTAATATGCTGTACTTCTTATTTGCATGTTGAATAGAAACATATGTCTCAGGTCCTACCCCTATTGCTTCTCGATAGGTTTGATCTACTTCTATTTCCCCTTCACTTAGAGATCCATTATTGGTTTTGGCCTTGTTCTTGTTGCTTATAACATGCGCTTCAATGGCAAGTTCTATTCCATCTTTTTCCCGTATTCGCATTCCTTTATCAATTTCCCCATCTTCAAGCGTGATTTTCTTTTTGTTGCTTATCAAAACGTAATCATTTTCCTTTACTCCCTTGTTTTTCATCATAGAGGAATTCATGATCACAATAAAGTCATACGAAGGATGTTTGGAGACATCAGTCCTTTTCACCTTGAGTTCAAAAGCAGTAAACGGTTTCGATTGGAATATCAATTTACATCTTACTAATTTGTTGTACAATGAAAGTCATATGACTTTAAAAACATATACACGGAAGATAAGAAATCCAACATTTACTTCTCGTGATATTGATCTTCATTCTAAAATTTATGATTCAGTCATTATCTAAAGTCTACATTATAGTGAATTAGGTAAGACCCAGTTGCTACAATGCAGCTATCGGATCCATTAATTGGAATGTACTAGAAGATAACGGTCGCTTCCATCATTATAGTAATTTTTCTCCAACTTGTGTAACTTGAAACCATGCTTATTGTAAAAATCAATGAGGAAGCTCCGGTTTGTTTTGACATCAAGAAAGATCCTCTCATTTCCCGCAGTTTTGATAATTTTAGACAGCAATCTTGTGGCAATGTCATGTTTTCTGTACGATGGGTGTACGAAGAGAGAATTCACATACCAATTGTCATCACGCGTAGGGGTTGCAATTATTCCTCCGACTAGTTTGTCATCCACTAGCTATGAGTTTCTTTGCAGTATCTAATTTTATACATGCAGGGGAATCATCTTCTGATTTTATGATTAGTTGAAGGCCTTCTTTACATTTTACATCTTGCGGTTTGATTCCTGAATGATTATCTTTTTTGGTCTTCGTAAAGCATAGCTATGAAGTACTTTTGTCTCCCTGTGAAGTCTGTGCTATTAACATCAAAGGAGTATCTCTTCTTCCCTAAATGGATATGGTATTTCATCATTCCTTTTTCATTTTTCATATGGTCTATGATGGTATTTCTCAGTTCAGACTGATCATTACCCAGTTCATCAGGTAAGGAAATGTTGGTAAAACCATTTCTTCTTCTATCTCTAGGTCTGATTTCTACCTGGATCCTTGAATTTTTATCTTCAAAATTTTCCAGATTATCATACCTCAACTCTCCCCAAAAGATGAACGCTTTCCACAATTTTAAATCATGCAAAAGCCTCTGAGCTAAAGGATCATATCCCACATGCAAGTAATCATGTATTTTTAAAAAATTCTCCAACGATGGATTCTGAAATTTGTCATGTACATATCGTGTGAATTCCTTTCTAGGTAACCAAATTTCTCTTCCAAAATCAAATGCTAGCCCTTCAAATTCTTGATACCACTCCTTTGCCTCGAGAATATTGCTGGATATCAGACAGGACGGAGTGTTACCTGAAATATCATAGAAAAAAGTATGAGCTATCTCATGAGCAAGGTCATATAACATACGTTGCATTCTTTGAGATCCAATTGTAATCTCAAATCCTCCACTGCTGATCAATTTTTCAGGTGCCCTTTTACGAAGTTGATCATAATCTAATGGTATAATGTACGAGGTTTTACCATCATGGGTATGAACTTGTGCTATCTTTCGTTGGTGCAGGAAATTTTGAAAATCTTCAGGGAATTTTACCAGGGTATCGTCTTTCTTTACAGTATTATTTGGAAGATCAATTCTCAAGAAAGGTAAGTCTTTTGCATATGTTTCTACTGAATCATTGATAAGTTCGATCAAAAAATTTTTTACTTCCTTTTTATATGTCATGGGATCTCGGCCTTTGGATGACCATTCAATGTACGTATAGGGAAACTTGTAGAAATTTGCTAGGGCATTGAATACAGGACTTGAGGCATGTTCTTTCTTACCACTATCGCCGGAGATATATCCTGTCTCGCGATATTTGCCAGTCATCGAATTCATATCACTAAATACCTGTTACTTTATCGAATTCTCGCTTCATTACTTTTTTATCGACTCCAATCTTGAGAGATGCTCTATCTGCCTGACTGAGTTGCTTAACATTTTCTAAAAATTTTTCTTGTGCATGTTTTGTTATGGGATGGTCTTCTGGTACATTGTAATCCCAAAAGATTTCACTTTCTTCCAATTTTTTGTATTTCGAGAATTTCT
>JBGPGB010000016.1:0-13637 GCA_041483595.1 Nitrosotalea sp. | reverse complement strand
GAAAAAAACAGTTAATGATATTTTATCAGATTCACAAGAAGATAGAGAATCAAAGAATAAAATTGGTCTTATTGATGAAAAAAAAGTTCTTTCAGAGCTTGATTCACTTGTACAAGCAGAATTTGGAATTACATCTCAAGTATTTTCAGAATCAGATCAAGACAAGTATGATCCAAAAAATAAATCAAGGACATCTAGACCATACAAGCCATCTATCTTAATTGAATAATAATGCTACATGTTTTTATTAGGTGATTTTTGGTATAAGATCGTTTGAAGATAGCTGTAGTTGGCATAGGAGTTGCTGGAGCATATCTCCTTGCAAGATTGAAGAATCAACACGAAGTAGTAGGTTTTGAAAGATCTACACAAGAGAATCATGATTCCATATGTGCTTGGGGTACATCAAAGGCACCAATGCAAGAATTTTCAACGAAAGTAGGACTTGACTTTAATGAATATATAATTCACGATGGAAAACAAATGTACATCGATATGAATTCTGAAAAGTTCGCAATTAAGCTTAAAGGACTTTGTACTTATAATAAGATTGGATTGATAAAAGACATGGCAAAAGGATGCAAGATTCATTATGGTGTTACTCCAAAATCACAAGAATTAGATTCAGAATTTGATATGATCGTTGATTCTACAGGATTTCATCGATCATACTTACCAAGAATTGAAAGAGACTTTCACCTTCCAACTTTTCAATACAAGGTAGAATATGAAAATGGTGTACCCTTTGACGATTTTTACCTCAAACCATTTTCTTCCATTAGTGGATATTTCTGGTATTTTCCACTAGGCGATAAAATCGCTCACATTGGAGCTGGAGACAAAAATAGAAATCACATTGTGGAAACTAATGCATTCTTAAAAAAATATGGTGGTAAAGTCCTTAAGACGGTTGGAAGACCAATACGCCTGGCAACCCCTAACCTATGTGAGCCATTCTACCATGGAAAAGTGGTCGGGGTTGGAGAATCGATAGGAACCGTCTACCCTTTACTAGGTGAGGGAATAATTCCAAGTATGACATGTGGAGATATTTTTGTTGAGACACTTGGTAATAATGAAAGATATAGACAGATGGTTCTTGAAAAATTTGCGATCTATTCAAAGGTATTATCTTTCGTAAGAAACAAAATGGAAAGTAAATTTGGCATTATGAAAAATTTTGTCGATATGATATCCATTTACAGATACATGAAGAAAAATGAAAAAAGATTCGGAATGGAAATTAAGATGACAGATATGATGAAAGTGGCAAGGGCCTAGAATTACATACTTACGTAGCCAAAATTTTCTCTTGTTGTTCTATTTGAATTCATAGTATAGTCATAGATCATTTTAGAATATTCTAGCAGAATGTCTTTCATTTCATCATGAGATTTTGCAAAATAAAATCCCGGACAATCACCCGTAAATTGAAACGTAGCATGGACTCTGGCTTTTCCTGTTTCATTTTCAAGCCACGATGAAAATGGGTACAGATAGCATACACCAGGCCTAGACGGATGAAGTCCACAGTAGCCTTTTTCATCAAGAAATCTACATGGAATATAAGTTCCATCCTCCGACTCTTTTTCATCTTCTTTCCGCTTTAGATTTATCATGGTCATTACCACCGAGTTTCCTGCAGGCCCCCTTTCTTCCCATGTTGATATATTAGTCTCTTTTTTTACAAAATCCGATACTCTGTCGTATTTTAGATTCTTACTTATAGTTATCAGGTCATTACTTGTGAGTGGCAATCTTCCTTGCCTATTACAACAATTATGGCAATCCGGCCAGTAGCATTTCCATAAAACATAACCGTTTTCATTTCTAAGATATGGAATATGAAAAATTACATCGTTTACCCTTACCTGAAAGTCTGTAACATCAGTTTTCTTACCCAGAATGAAATCTAGAATAATTGGTTCAATTTTCCAGTTTTTTGACAGTAGTTCTATTGCCTCTTCTAATTTTGATACCATTAACTAATAAATGGAGATTAGAACTTTTTGAACGTTATCAATGCTAGAAGAGAAGGGAAAGTATGCATCAGCTACTCAAAATCGAAGATTTGTGTGGGAGAAAGTTATGTGGCCATTAATTTTGGAATTGAATACTACTACCTTCACCAAACAACAATATAAGAAAAAACGTGATCAAGTATGCCAAGAATTGAATTTACCATCTTCTCGAATTGCCGGCGGTTTTGTATCACTTTTGTTAAAGGGAATTTTGTACAAAGAAAATAATCTTTATTCCATCCATTATAGATTGATTCCTTACATGAGGCTTGGAGCAAATTGTGATTATTCTGCTGCGGTTCATGAGGCTAGTACAAAATAATATATTCTCAAGAAATACCAGTCGTCTCGGTAGCCCGATAGTCTAGCGGCCAAACAATTTTGGGTCAGGGATCTCAGGCTCTGGATCTTACGAGAGGACACCTGGGGACGGCAGTTCGAATCTGCCTCGGGCTATCTATTATTTTTAAAAAAGTCTATCTTGAGGCCATTGCTATTCTTTCTAATTCATTTTTCTTCTTAACAGAAGGAGCATTCATGTCATTTACAGAAGCAAGTATCAAGTGTTCTGCAAGATTTTCTTCAACTGCTTTTGGATTAGAAAATGAAGCATCTCTGACTCCCTCAGCTATGAATCGTAATGCTAGATCAACTCTTCTTAACGGTGCAACATCTACTGAAACATGGTAAACTGTTCCACCATATACTATCCTTGTTGTATCCTCATTTGGCGCAGAATATTCTACTGCCCTTATCAAAACTTCAACTGGATTCTTACCTGTCTTTAGATGGATTATTTCAAACGCTGTCTTTACTGTGTTGATTGCTCGAATCTTCTTTCCGCCCATTCTACCTGTGTTTTTGGCATATTTCTTTCCAAAGTGAGATAGTTTGTTAATGAGTCGTTCCGTTATGTTAACCTCAGCTTTGTTGAATCTTTTAAGTGCTGATCTACCAAAAGATAAAGGTACTATGCCTTGTTTAAGCGAAATTACGTTTTTTAGACCTGGATCTTTAATATCAAGATTTGAAATGTCCCATTTTCTAAAAAGTAAAAGGTTCTGTGTTTCTGTCATTTTCTATCTCCTTGGTTTTTCTTTCCTTCCATAAACAAGTTCTTTAAGTGAAGTACCATTTACCTTAAAGACTTTCCATCTTACTCCAGGGATATCACCAAGGGCTCCTCCCATCGATGCCCCCATACCCTCTACGTGTACTTCATCATGTTCATCAACAAAGTTAAGGGCACCGTCTCTAGGAAGAAATGCAGTAACTGTTTTACCATTTTTTATGAGTTGGACTCGAACACATTTTCTGACGGCAGAGTTTGGCTGCTTTGCTTCTATTCCAACTTTTTCTAAAACTATGCCACGTGCTTGTGGAGCACCTCCAAGGGGACTTGCTTTTCGGTCAAGACCTAATTCTCTTCTCTTGTAAGTACCTATGGACCACTTTTGTCGCTTTCTCTTATCTTTGAGAACTCTTCCTGCAAATAGACCTAGGGGAGATTTTGCCATACCATTTACTCCATTATTTTCTCTGGACTTTGTATAAGAACACTGGAAATTTGAAAGTATCTCTTTGCTAATAGTCTTGCTTTTTCCGCATTGCGACCTTCTCGGCCTACGACTATACCTTTCTTTTTTGCATCAACCATTACGATTGCTTGTTTAGAACCATCTAGTCTATCTTTTATTGTAACTTCAGAAACTAATTTAGGATTAAGCATATTCTTGAGAAATTCTACTGGATCTTCGGAATATTCTACGAGTTCGACATTTCTTTTTACTACATTTTGTAAATTCTTTATTGTAGAACCGCCTTTTCCAATAGCTAATCCCATCTTACCTTGATTTACTACAAATATTACTCGGTCTTGTTTTTCATCTTCTATACAATCTCGTGCTGTAGCTCCTGTCACATTCTGAAAAAGTGACATTAATTTCATTTGATCTGTTGTTATTTTGATTGATTCCGTCATGCCTTTTTTAAACTCGATCTCTTGGTGGGACATTTAAATCTTGATAGAAAAAGTGTGAAGAAAAAGACATCCTATTATTTTGTCTCGATTTCAAGTTCTTTTGTTATTGCTTTAAGATTAGTATCGCTTAGAGTCTTAAGCGATAGTGCAGAAATTCGAAATTGTGTGCCGCATAATCTACCAAGTTCAACAGAAGATCCTCTATAGTTTAAAGTCGGAACCTTTGAACTTTTGGCTACCTCTTGTATCTTTTCAAATGCTTTTTCTGGGATAGAGCTTGACAATACTATTACCTTGGAATTTTTGATGGTACTGATTGCCTCCTTGGTACCAAAAGAGTATTTTCCATCCTCAATTGCATCTTTTATTATTTTTTCCAATAGCTTAGCCATCTTGAACCACTCTCATGTAAAGATCAACTGTTCCTGTACCAATCGGAATGTTTGCTCCCACTATCACATTTTCTGTTACGCCTTTAAGCTCTTCAACTTCTCCAGCTAATGCGGCTTCAGCAATTGTTGGAACAGTAATTTCAAATGCAGCTCTAGCAAGTACACTTGTTTTCGTTCCAGCAATTCCATGTCTTCCAATTTGTTGCAAATAGCCTCTAGAACACATTAAATCAGATACTAACATGAGATATCTCACATCAACTTCTAGGCCTTGATCAGAAAGTGTAGAATTTAATTCATTTATCAAGGAATTTCGAGCAGCTTCTATACCCAAGGTACCTGCTATTTCAAATATATTATTGGTTCTAATATTTTTCTTATCTATACCATCTATTTCCCATACCTTTGCAATGTTTGAGCCAGATGTTTGTATAACCCACTCTTCTCCCTGTTGTACGATTGTTACTCTTTCTACATCGGTAACACCCTTGACAGTAGTTGATAGGATTTTGTTTCTCATTGCAAGAACAGTTTGAGTATCAGATTCTTCTGGTAGTGTCAAGGTAATTGAATTTCCGCTTGGTTCAATTTCAAATTTTTTCTTGGAAGATTGTAATGCATCTACTACGTCCTCAATTGTACATGCTCTTTCTCTTAGCTTGTCCTGATTAAGATTGAGTTTAATCTTTGTTGAATAATCAGTTTCAGTACTAGAGATTAATGCGCTGATTTTGGTGTGTAGAATTTCTCTAGCTACTTTGATTGCTTTTTCTTTTGATTTCTTATAGTTTTCTTCCAGATAGATATCCATTGTTGGTGTTACAGGTTTCTTTCTTGCATCTACAAGCTCAATTAATCTTGGAAGCCCAAGAGTTACATTTCTTTCTCTAATACCTGCAAAGTGAAATGTTCTAAGAGTCATCTGAGTACCTGGTTCACCTATTGATTGTGCTGTTACTACACCAACCGCTTGTCCAGGCTCAACCTTGGCATTATCATAAAGTTCTAATGCTTTTTTACAGACTTTATCAATACCTTCTTTGCTAAGCTTTGATTCAAGTAAGGCCTCAAGGACAGTTTTTGATAAACGTTGATTGAATGTCTTTGTATATTTTTTCACCAGTTCTGTTATCTCTTCCTTGGTAGCTTTCTTTCCTGAATCAATAATACTCTCAGATTCTACTAATCTAGCGATTCTAAATGCTTCACCATGATCACTTTTTGCTACATCTATTCCATCTTCTCCATAAAGGAATTGTATTATATGACCATGAGGATCTCTTACTGTTCCATCATATTCTAGTTTGAGATGTTCGAGTGCGTTGATGAGTCTTCTCTGCATGTAACCACTTTGCTGTGTTCTAACTGCAGTATCAACAAGACCTTCTCTTCCTCCCATAGCATGGAAGAAAAACTCTAAAGTGGACAATCCTTCCCTGTAATTTGATTTTACAAATCCTTTACCATCAGGATTAGCATCATGTTCTTTGAAGTGAGGTAATGCTCTGTTGCTGTAACCTTTAAGAATTCTTCTACCTCTAATTGATTGCTGACCTAATGCACCTGCCATCTGACCAATGTTTAGTGAAGAACCTCTAGCACCGGCGGTCGCCATTATTCTACCTGCATTACTTTCATCAAAAGATTTGTCTGCAGAGTTTCCAGCTTTATCTCTTGCTTTTGAGAGCTCGTTTACAATTTGTGCCTCTAACGCTTCTTCAGCAGAAAGACCTCTGCTGAGTTGTAGAGTACCTTTCTTTGCCTGAGATATGAAATCATAGACTTTATCATATGATTCCTGAATATTTTCTAGAATTCCATCTTTTGTATTTGTTGCAAGTTCTAGATCAGCATAGCCATAGCTAAATCCATATCCTGTAATGAATTGTTTTAACATAATTAGGATGGAATTTAGGAAGTTCTTAGCCTCATCATAACCATAATCTTTTGTGATTCTATGAAGAACACTATCAGGCTCTTCAGCACCTATTGATGCTTTGTCAATAACACCACTTACTAGTTGACCATTTTTAATTACGACGTCTTTAACAGGACCCTTTGTACCCTTGGACCATTTTGAAGTTATGACATAATTGAAGTCTTTTGGTAAGAAAAGTGAGAAGAGTTGTTTGCCAGTGTATAGAGGTCCTCCCTTTCCTTTGGCTCCTGGTTCAGGGAATATTCCATTATAACCACCTAACATTGCAAGATTTGCAAATTCTTGTGGTGTTAATGTAGTTCCATCTTTTGTAAGTAAATACGCTCCAGTAATGAAGTCACGTAATGCACCTATAATAGGACCTCCATATCTTGGAGATATCAATTGATCTTGCACCCGCATTAAGAGTATAGCTTCTGCTCTTGCTTCTTCACTTTGAGGTACATGAAGATTCATTTCATCCCCATCAAAGTCAGCGTTGTAAGGAGGACAAACTGATGGGTGTAATCTAAAGGTCTTGCCAGGTAATACTCTAACATAATGACCCATAATGGACATTTGGTGCAATGACGGTTGTCGGTTAAACATTACAATATCACCGTCAGACAGATGTCTTTCTACAAGGTATCCAATCTCTATATTATTTGCAATAGTTTCTCTGTCTTCAACGAAATCGAGTCTAATTTTTACCCCATCTGGTCTTACAATATAATTAGCTCCTGGGAATTTACTTGGTCCGTTTATGACAAGTTTTTTCAGTCTCTCAATGTTCCATTCGGTAACTACTTCAGGAATTGTTAGTTTAGTTGCAACAGATTCTGGAACTCCAACTTCAGAAATTTCCAAGTTTGGATCAGGTGAAATAACAGTTCTACTGGAAAAATCAACTCTTTTTCCTGATAGCGAGCCTCTGAATCTTCCTTCTTTTCCTTTTAATCTTTGAGTGAGGGTCTTTAGAGGTCTTCCTGAACGGTGATGAGCTTGTGGAATTCCAGAGACTTCATTATCAAAATAAGTCGTAACATGATATTGTAAAAGATCAACCAAGTCTTGTACAATAAGTGGAGGTGTTCCAGCTTCTTTACTTTCTTTGAGTCTTTGATTTACTCGAATGATATCTACAAGTTTATGAGTTAGATCATCTTCAGATCTGATCCCAGTCTCTAAAATAATTGATGGTCTTACTGTAACTGGAGGTACTGGAAGAACTTGAAGAATGAACCATTCTGGTCTTGCGGTTGTAGGATCATATCCTAACAATTTGAGATCTTCGTCAATTACATGTGAGAATCTTTCTCTGATGGTAATTGGGAGTAATCGGTTCTCACCAAGTTCAGTTCTTTCTATGAATATTGTTGGTTTTGTAAATATCAATTCATACTGAGACTTTCCACAATGAGGACAGGTCTTCTCTTTCTTTGCCCTCTCAATTATTTCTGTTGGGATATGTTTAATGGAGATTACAGTGTACGCCGCTTCCTTTTTCATAATTTGATGGTACTCCTCTAATTCCTCTTGAGGAATCTTTAGTCTAGCGCATGATCTACATGTTGTCAACAAAAGTTTGTAAATATTATCGATGAATGCGATGTGTAAAACAGGTTCTGCAAGTTCAATGTGACCAAAGTGACCTGGGCATCTTGCAGCTGTATTACCACATGTAAGACATTTTTGTCCGGGTTCAAGTGTACCAAGTCTTCCATCCATCAATCCTCCCTGGACTGACATTCCATCTTCATCATAAGTCTCAGGTGCAGTAATCTCAGCAACAGAATATTTTCTAATCTCTGTTGGAGACCAGACAGAGAACTTTATTCCAGAAATTACTTTTATTGTTTCAAGTGCCATTATACTCTCTCCTTTATCAAAAGTCTTGGTGCTACATCAAGACTCATCATTTCTTGCAGAAGCAGCTTAAAGGCGTATGCAACTGAGATAGAGGTAACTTTTCCTTTATCACCACAGACTCTGCAGACAAATCTTCTTTGTTTAATATCATAATAGGAAACCAATCCACATCTCTCACAGATATAGATATCCGCTTTATCCGATTCATCGAGTAATCTATCTTTTAGCATCATAGATGCCCCATATGCAATAAGACAGTCTCGTTCCATTTCACCAAATCTTAGACCACCACCTCTTGCTCGTCCTTCAGTTGGCTGTTTTGTTAACATTTGTACCTGACCTCTTGCTCTTGCATGAATCTTGTCTGCAACCATATGGTGAAGTTTTTGATAATATACGACACCTATGAAGACATCTACATCAAATGGCTTTCCTGTTCTTCCATCGTACATTACCTCTTTTCCAGAATACTTGAACCCATTTTGTTCTAGAACACCTTTTACATCTTCAAGTTTTTCTCCAACAAAAGCAGAACCGTCCATTTTACTGCCACGCAATGCAGCAGCTTTTCCTGTTACAGATTCTAGGAACATTCCAACTGTCATTCTGGATGGGAAAGCGTGTGGATTAATCATAACATCTGGAACAACTCCGTCTGCAGTATAGGGAAGATCTTCATGATTTACAAGTAATCCTACAACGCCCTTCTGACCATGTCTTGATGCAAATTTGTCACCTATTTCTGGGATTCTAAGATCTCTTACTCTTATTTTGTACATTCTTCCTCCATCATGTGACTGAGTCATGACAACAGTATCAACAACTCCATTTTCAGACGGTCTAACTCCTATTGAGGTATCTCTTCGGTATGGTCCCTTTACTTCAAACTCCCTATACTCTTCCATGAATCTTGGTGGGCTTGTTTTTCCAATCAATATGTCTCCACCTTGTACTGTGGATTCAGTTGCGATTACACCATCTTCTTCTAATAACCTGTATGCCTTATCCCCTCTAAATCCACGAATATTTCCTTCTGCTGTAGGAATCTCGAAATTATCTCTCATGCCTCCAGGATATTGTTTTGCTTCAGCTTCATAGATTCTATAAAAAAATGTCCTTCCAAGTCCTCTATCAATTGAAGATTTACTTAATACTATAGCATCTTCTATGTTATACCCATCAAATGGTAATACCGCAACAACACAGTTTTGACCAGCAGGTCTATCCTCTAGTCCTAGAAGACCCATTGCTTTTGTTGTAACAATTGGAGTCTGCGGATATAGCATAAGGTGTTGTCTTACGTAGGTACTTGCATTCATAAGCGGTGTTGAGAAACCGAGGCTTTGTTTTGCCATGGCAGATTCGTATGTATTTCTTGGAGACTGGTTATGTTCAGGATATGGAATTATTGATGCACCAGCCCCCAGAATTGCAGATGGGAATATTTCCATGTGAGTATGTTTCTTCATGTTAGATTCATCAATTGCAATGTAAGAGTTTTCTTCTTCATTGGCATCTACCAATTCAATTATTCCCATATGCAGCAAATCTGTCCATGAAAGGAATTTCTTACTTACTTTGTCGATTAAATCCTGTGTTAAGAGAATTTTATTGTCTTTTATTACAATAAGTGGACGTAAAACTCTTCCAGCATTACAATTAACATAGAGTCGTTTAGTAGATCCCTCAAAACTAGATTGATATAAGAAAATTCCGACGTGTGGATGAATCTTAAAATTTCTTCTGAGATCTCTCAGAGAGTCAACAAGTTTCTGACCATCCTTAAAGTATCCAATTAATCTACCATCAACAAAAACTCTAGTTCCATCTTTTTTCAATTCATCCTTTGCATCAGATACATAAGTTACACCCAAATCATAGAGTTTCTCAATTATATCCTCAGATGGAACGTTAACAGAAATTATCGCGGATAAAGCCAAGTTCTTTACCAGGCCACAATTTGAACCCTCGGGGGTTTCACTTGGACATATTCTACCAAAGTGTGTAGCATGAAGATCTCTTGCTTCAAAGTTGGGTTGGCTTCTGCTCAAAGGCGATTGAATTCTCCTAAGATGGCTAATAGTTGAGAGATAGTTGGTCCTATCAAGAAGTTGAGTTACACCGACTCTGCCTCTACCCCAATTTCCAGTTGCAATGGCATTATTCATTTTATCAGTAACAATTCCAGGTCTAACAGCAGCTGCTACTGCATTAATTCCTCTTTTTTGACCTGACCGTTCAAGTTGATATTTCATATCTCTGACTAAATTGCGAAATGCTGTTCTGAAAAGATCAGCAAGCATTTGACCTGCGAATTTTATTACTTTATTTCCATAATGATCTTTATCATCAGTAGCAATCCATCCCAACTTCAGTTCAATTAATTTGCATGTAGCCTCACCTAGAAAAAGTGCTTTTTCTTTTCTATTATCAGGATGTTTACCAAGATGTGGAAGAAGACCCCAATCGAGTAATGTCTCCGCTCTCTTAATCTGGAACTCTTCGAGCATACCAGGTGCAATTCTTTTACTAATGTAGACTATCGCATCTTTTGCAGTTGGTACGTCACCTGATTTTTCAAATGAACCCTCAAGCTCGTCCTGAATGTCATCTACTAGAGATACGGAAGCAGCAATTTCTCTGTCAGATTCAAGACCTAATGCTCGCATTAAAGTAACTACTGGAATGTCAACAGGAGAACCAGGAATCTTTGCAACTATGAGACCGTCATTTTTCATTATTAATTCTAGTTTTGCTCTATAACCAACTATAGAAGAATATACTTTAGCCTTGAAAACAGTATTACCACCAACTGTTTCTCTATCTACAATAATTTTGTTGTAAGAAAGATCTTCTAGTCCTACAATAACTCTCTCTGAGCCATTTATAATAAAGTAACCACCAGGGTCACTTGGATCTTCGCCATGCTCTACAAGTTTTTGCTCAGAAATATTATGCAATATACAAGCATTAGATCTTACCATTACAGGCATGTCTCCTATGTGAATGTATCTTGATTCTAGAATTTTTCCATCTTCTACAACACTTGCTTCAAGCATTAGAGGGGAAGCATATGTGACATTTCTTAATCTTGCTTCCATTGGTGCAATATGAGTAATTGAACCATCTAACTCCATCATACGCGGTTGTTGAAGTTTTACCTTACCAAGTTGAATCTTGTATGGATATTCTGCACTCTCAATTTCAATATGTCCAACTTCATCTATAATACTTTGAAGTCCTCTTTCAAGAAATTCATCATATGAGTTAAGATGTTGTCTTGCAATTCCTTCTCTCTTTAGAATATCCTGAATAATCGGCCAGCGTTTGTTGATTATGTTTACCATTATTCTTCCACCACATACCTATAGTACAGACTCTCGCCAGCAGTTGGACTTTTTCTTGTAATTTTGATCATATCTCCAGGTTTAACGCCTAAAGCCCTAATAGCTGGATCACTTACAGCGATTAAGGGCATTTCAGTAGGCTTTGTATGATATTTTTCAAGAACTTTTTCTGCTTCATCTTTATTCATTATCTCATGTTTTGGCACATAGATATGATCTGGAATGAGTGGCTTCTCTTTCTTACTTATCATGTTTAAAATCTCCTTTGAACATTAGCTGTAAACGCATGACTAATCCACAAACTAAGATGCATCCACCGAGAGGTTAATATATATCTAATCTGAAGCGTACCAAATTTAGCACCATTTGTCAATAATTTTTTCCGCAACTTTAAATAGCAAAAAAAATCAGTTGCAACCAGGATGAGTACTCTCTTTAAAGGATTTGCGTTACTTGCAATTCTAGTTTGCTCGATTGGAGCAGTGCCTATTTTTGCTGCTTCTCCAGCTCTCTTAAATTATTCAGGTGTAAATCCTACAAATGCCATGTCTGGAAATACAAATCCCTCGCTAACAGGTGCAATTACCGTAACAACTGACAAACCATCATACAACGATGGAGACAAAATTACAATATCAGGAAGTACACATGACTTCATTTCTGGTTTACCAGTAACTGTCAGGATAATCAGCCCAATAGGAAACATTGTCAAGGTCGATCAGGTTGACTTGGGATCTGACAAGACTTATGTAACATCCATAATGGGTTCAGGTGTTCTCTGGCAAGCTGCAGGTTCATACAAGGTAATAGTACAATTTGGTAGCAAGGACAAAACAGCTGAAACAACTTTCCAATTCACTGGATCTGCAGCGGGACAAGGAAATACCATCAAAGTGGACGGTACAGATCTTTCTGTGAAATACAGCATAACCAATGGCAAAGTTATTGGCATGAAGGCAGATAAACAATCAAAGTCACTTCTTGTAGCAATACAGACCACTGGAGACGGAGTTTTAACAGTAACACTCCCAAGAGCACTGATTAATGCAACAACACCGGACGGCAAGGATGACCAGTATTATGTATTATCAGATGGTCAGCAGGCTGATTTTGAAGAGACAGGCAATACAAAAACCGACAGAACTCTATCTATTCCGTTTACAGATGGAACTGAAGAAATAGAGATAATCGGTACACAGATAGTTCCAGAATTTGGACCAATCGCAGCTCTAGTACTTGCAATTGCAATAATTTCAATAATTGCAGTTTCAGCAAAGACTGGACTACGATTTATGCCAAAATACTAGGACACTCTACTTTTTCATTTTTTAAATATACATAAATATCCATTATGCTTAATCGCAAATAAGATGAGTACTCATAAAGAATATGCGTTGATCGCAATTCTTGCTACGGCAGCTATAGTAGGCGTGGTACCTGCTTTTGCAGCAAATAATCCATACCTAGCATGTCCCGACTGTGACGACAATGCCACCACTCAACAAATACCATCAATACCAATTAGTGTGACAACCGACAAAACAGTTTATGATCACGTATCAAAAATAATGATCACTGGGCATGTTGCACGTCCAAATCCTGGACAAGATGTGACTGTAAAAATAACTAGTCCGTCAGGTAATGTAGTATCAACATCTCAACTGACCCTTGATAGTAATGGAGACTTTACTACTACAGTAAGTACCGTTGGCAATCTCTGGTTTGAGAATGGAGGATACACAATCAAAGTACAGCAGGGAGATGAGCAAGCAAGAGTTAATTCAGCCATATTCCAACTCACAGGTGAACAAGCACCAGCAATTCCAGAGTTTGGACCAATCGCAGCTCTAGTACTTGCAATTGCAATAATTTCAATAATTGCAGTTTCAGCAAAGACTGGACTACGATTTATGCCAAAATACTAGGACACTCTACTTTTTCATTTTTTAAGAAACTATTACCATATGTAAACATCAACAATAACAAGACGAAAATAATGAACTATGAGATCAGATATAGAGAAAGTAATGAGAGTTGAAGAACCAGGATATGTTTATCGTGACCGGGTTTTATCACATCCATCATAATTACCTAATCTCATATGAAGTT
>JBGPGB010000015.1:0-13780 GCA_041483595.1 Nitrosotalea sp. | reverse complement strand
AGTACTGGATCAGCTGCTTCCACAACAATCACAGATTCATTTTTTCTTATGTCACTATAATTATGGTTTTTCATCTTGAGAATTTTTGAGATGTTTGATGCAAGATTATTTATTTTATTTAATGAATAAATGGATGGAAATATGACAAGTACAGTTTTTTCTGACATTCTGTTTTCATTATTTTATCTTATTTATAACTCTAGAATGAATATCTCACCTAAATAATTATATGACGAATATGAGTAAATTTTATCATGTCAAAGTTTACTGCTGAACAAATACAGCAGTTAAATGAAAATCTAAAAACTCCTCAGGAAGTTCTGAAATGGTCATTAGACAATCTTCATCCTAGAATCGCCATGGCATCAAGCTTTGGTGCAGAAGATGTAGTTGTAATTGATATGATTATGAAAATAAACCCAAAAGCAAGAATCTTTACTCTTGATACGGGTAGACTCAATCAAAAAACATATGATGTGATGGATGAAATACACCGAAAATACAATATTAACATTGAAGTTATGTTTCCCGATCCAAATGAAGTAGAACAAATGGTACTAGTAAACGGATTGAATTTGTTTTATCATAGTATTGGTAACAGAAAACTTTGTTGTGGCATACGAAAAGTTCATCCACTCAACAGGATGCTTTCTACATTAGATGGATGGATTACAGGATTGAGAGCGGATCAGACTGATGTAAGATTAAACTCAAATAAAATAGAATTTGACGAACAACACAATAAAATCATTAAGGTAAATCCCATAATTGAATGGACTTGGGAACAAACTTGGGATTATATCAAAAAAAATAGTATTCCGTATAACAAATTACATGATGATGGGTTTACAAGCATTGGGTGTGAACCATGTACACGTGCAATAAAAGCTGGCGAGCCTCTACGAGCTGGACGATGGTGGTGGGAATCAGATTCTCAGAAAGAATGTGGATTACATGCGGATCATAGTAAGTGATATAATTGAACAGTATTGATGTCATAAAACCACATGGTGGTAAACTGGTAAGTAGAATCACAAAAAAAGATCCAAATCAATTATTTTCAATTTCTATTGATACTGATCTTGCAAATGATGTGGAAAACATAGCTGATGGAATCTTTAGTCCACTTGAAGGATTTCTAATACAAGAGGACTTTGAGAAAGTAGTCTATGAAGGTAGATTAGCAAATGACTTACCATGGACAATTCCAATCGTACTTGATGTAGACAAAGAAACTGCTACAAAAATGAAGGATGCAGGAGATGTTGCCCTAAATGTAGAGGGTAAAAATTTCGCTATTTTACATGTAGAAGATGTGTACAATTTTGATAAAAATGCGGTTACAAATGGAGTCTACGGAACAACTGATCCAAAACATCCGGGTGTAACAAAAACTATGAGCATGAAAGAATTTCTTATCGGTGGTAAAATTGACTATATAAAAAGACCAGATGAAACTCCAATTAGAAGATACAGAAAATCTCCAATAGAGACAAGAGATTTCTTTCAAAAGGCAGGGTGGAAAACAATTGTTGCATTTCAAACAAGGAATGTTCCACATGTAGCACATGAGATGCTTCAAAAAACATCTCTTAACTCTCATGATGGATTGTTTGTGAATCCTCTTGTTGGAAAGAAAAAGTCAGGAGATTATAAAGATGAAGTAATCGTTGCTACTTACGAATCTCTCATTGAAAATTATTATCCTAAAAACAGATGCTATCTTGGTACACTACATACAGAGATGAGATATGCAGGACCTAAGGAAGCAATACATCATGCTATAATGCGAAAAAACTTTGGATGTACTCACATCATAATAGGACGAGATCATGCAGGGGTAGGTACATACTATGATCCCTTTGCAGCACATAAAATTTTTGATCTATATCCTGACATTGGAATAGAGCCAATTTTCTTTCCAGCATTTTTCTATTGCAGAAAATGTTTATCCTTTGCAAGTGAACGAAATTGTCCACATGGACAAGTATTTCAAGAAAGCCTTAGTGGAACTAAACTTAGGGCAATGATTCTTGATAAGCAATATCCATCTGAATATATGATAAGACCAGAAGTATCAAAAGTATTAATGAAATGGGATAACCCATTTGTTGACTAGATTTTTATTGAAATGAATTTAGCTCATATTATGAGAATATTGTTGGTTGTTCTCTTGTTAGCAGGTTCATTCTTGCCAGTATATGCACAACAAGCTACAATGAATAAATCTGAACGTTATGACTATGTTGAAGTACCATTTGACGCATTTAATGTTGGAGAAAAAAATGCCACCGTGTACAAGCTTGATCATGAGCATGTAACAAACTGGCAAGTAGAAATAGAGAACAAACTACAATATGTAAATCCTGATGGAAGTGTAGTCATACGATTATACGAAGATCTAACCAAGGCAAAATTCATAGAAATCGGTATGGGGGGACAACCGAACTATCGCTTTTGGGTTGGAGTGAGTACTCCAGAAGATGGATACTTTCTAATCCAGGATGATAAGAAACTTGGCTGGACACCTGGCAAGTTTGTCACCGCAACTCACTCTACTAGTGGTGGACTCACAGTGAGTGTAGGTCAAAAGGAAGCTGTTTCCAATCTAGATATTGCAGGTTTTACAGTAAGGGATTTTGTAGTATATGATATGAATTCACCATCTGAACCTCCAGCAGTGAACTCTGGAAAAATGACATTTAGTTTTATTTCAGGAGATCCTTCCCAGAATGTGATCTTCTATATGCCAATGATAGTCTTGGCAGGTTCGGCAGCTGTGATTATAGTCTTGTTGAAAACCAAGAAAAGAACTACCTAGTTTTGTAAAAATTGCACTCTTTTTTTATTTGACAGACAGTACACATTGGTGAAATTGGTTTACAAATATTTTGACCATACATGACAAAAGTATCATTTATCCTAATCCAGTACTCTCTTGGGATCTTTTTCATTAATTCAATCTCTGTTTCCTCTGGAATTTTTGTTTTAACTAGTCCAAGTCGATTGGAAATTCTATGTACATGTGTATCAACAGGTATTGCTGGTTTATCAAAAGCATAAACCAAAACACAATTAGCAGTCTTCCTTCCTACCCCCGGAAGACTAAGTAATTCCTCAATAGTTTTTGGAACTTGACCAAAATATTTTGAATCTATGATTGATGCAACCTCAATTATTCTTTTTGCTTTAACATGATAGAAACCTGTTCGTTTGATTATTTTCTCAACATCTGATAGTTTTGCTCTTGCAAGTGAACGGGCTGTTTTATATTTTGAGAATAATGTTTTAACCACAGCTGAAGTACTTTCATCCCTTGTTCTTGCGGAAAGTATTGTTCCTATTAGAATGCTCAGTGGATTACCATTTTCAGCCTCACGCAATTCTCTGAGTGCGGTCATACGAGGTGGCTTTACGTGATTCATTGTTGCGATCATCCCATCTAGAATTTTCCTAATCTTATCCAATTGATTTTATCATTGACCACACAAGTATTAAATCTGTAATCTTGCAAGTGAATACTGTTTATAATATTCTAGACAGTAAATTAGAGTACGATGAATAGAAGGCTATTACTATTTGAATCGTCAAAAAACAGTCACAGGAAACAAATGAATACATTCAATCATTATTTAATAATTATAAATGACAAACGGTAAAGGAAGCAGGTTTCCAGACTGGGATGATCTTTACAGGAAGGATGTAAAGACTATGCCATGGTACAACGAAAAACTGGATGCTGATTTAGAAAACGAGATAAAACAAAGAAAAATTACAAAGGGAAGATTTCTTGATCTAGGGACTGGTCCTGGAACACAAGCAATCCAACTTGCCAAAATGGGGTTTAATGTTACTGGGACAGATTTGTCAGAGAATGCTGTACAAAAGGCAAGAAAACTTGATGATAAGACCAAATTCATGGTGGATGATATACTAAATTCCAGATTAGAAAAAAGTAGTTTTGATTATATTTTAGATAGAGGCTGTTTTCATGTCTTATCTAATGACAAGTGGAGTCAATATTGCAAAAAGATACATTATATACTTGATAACAATGGATTGTTCTTTCTGAAATGTTTTAGCATAAAAGAAGAGAAACTAGATTATGGTCCTTACAGATTTTCTGAGCAAGATATAAGAAATATTTTCGGCAAAGACTTTGTAATTGAAAGCATAATCGATACAGTTTATCAAGGTACACTTAATCCTCTTCCAAAAGCATTGTTTGCAATAATGAACAAGAAAAAGTAATTATCTGAAAATAACAAAATTGATTTTTGGCTGTAAGTGGGCATAAAATAACGACCAAGATGGTCTAAGACAAAGGTTAGGTTCAAAAGTGGTGCTGAAGCGGCTATAGGACAACAAATGGTTAGTTTCGAACAGGAGGATGTTCTTGAAGAATTGTTAGCAGATGATGAAAAGAAACTCAGTAAAAAATAACAAAATTTTTTCTTATACCTAGATTACCCCCTGTAAAAGGTTCAAAAAACCGAGCTGTTTTTTTAATATGAAATGATTGTACTATGATGGGATTATTTAGCAGTAAAAAAAAGGAATTTTGTACTGTCTGTAAAAAGGGCATCTCTCGCTCAAGTAAACCAAAGAAGGGCTGGAATGTCAAAGGTCCTCTGTGTGCGAATTGTTATGTGGATCTAATGAAAACACAACCCGAGAAAAAAAAGGAAAATGATGACAAATGTGCTTTGTGCGGAGCTGAACCTGGTGGATTAAACCTGTGGAAGCCAAAAAAAGAATGGGAGATAAAAGGTTGGCTTTGCGAATCCTGTCTTAATGAAAAGGAAAAAGTAGACAATGAATTGAAAAAAAACTGTATTATTTGCAATGCCAAACTTGGTTTTATCAAACATCGCTCAAAAAAAGAATGGAACCTGAAGGGTTATCTCTGTAAAAATTGCTGGGAAAATCATTAGATGACGTATGACTTTCTATGGAAGAGATTATGTCTCATATGTAATTCATAATGATTCCATGATCCCATCTTGTAATCACATGTAAAACAACGAGTGTCACTAGCAATGCCGCAAGAATGGCTTGACCATGAACTAGTCTACTGAAGAATTTTGAATTTTTACCAGATGTAAATTTTAGTATTATGCCACTAACCATTGAAACAGTCATGACTGTGACCATTGAAAGTGAGATGTAGTCGAGTCCTCGAATGAGCATAAATCCATGCAATAAACCTGCAAAGAATCCTACTGAATTTAACATGATGTGAAAATTCAATACAGGTTGGTACATGGATGTCAAACTTTGTGAGGTGCCAGAACCACCAACTAATCTCATGACAGGAATCTTTTTTATCATTTTGAATATAACAAGCGAGAGATTTGCTGCCATCCCGCATCCAATGGCCAACCAGCCAAGATTGGCAGCTGTACTAAACCCTCCACCATCATCATCAGCATAAGCTAAAGCGGGCACAAATACAAGCGCTACTAATATTGATATCTTCAAGTATGAGTTGGTAGAAAAAATTTTCATAAAGATTACGCCAATTTCTTTATAGTCTTTCGTCTTATTTTGTATACTCGCCAAACCGAGTATCCAACTACACCAAGTATTGCTGATATGGTAACGTAAAATGTTAAACTAAAGATTGTCAGGATTGTTATCGTGCTTCCCTGATCACCTCCTCCGTTTTCATATTGTGCAAGAGCTAATGTTGGTGTACTTGTGGCAAGTATAACAAGTACCATCAGTACGTATGAAGTTATTTTCATTGAATAATTAATATGCAAGTTGGAATAAAACCGATTCTACCATTTTCATCAACGAGAATGATAGTAGGTGTTTTATCAAATCTGTAACACAGTGATACCATGATGCTGACTCAATCAGATACACTAGAATCTATTTGTGATAAGATTCTCAATGTGGATTCCAAAATAAGGTTTGTTGGAATAATTAACGATAAAGGCAAACTGCTTGCTGAAAATAAAAAAGAAGGAACAAAGGTATTTGAAGATCCAAAAAATCAGGAAATGTTTTTAATGGAAATTGCACTAGGCGTAAGGATGCGTAGAGAGCATGACAGGCATCTTGGACCGATAAAATTTACTATATCATACGGAGACAGGGTTATTTCAATGATCTTTCCTTTGAACGAGAAAATAATGTGTATCTTTGCCGAAAAAGAGATTGATATGTTAAGAGCAGCTTTCCTGATATTGCAGCTTTGGGATACAAAATAAAACTAGAAGGGTTGATTCTTAAATTATGGTTCAGATTCACTTGATTCTGTAGATCCAGATTCTGTTGATTGAGTGGTTCCATTTGTTACTGCATTAGATTCTTGAAGATGAATACACTTTTCATGTTCTTCCCAGGGAACTATTGCTTTATCTCCTGTGATTGCCTTGTGGCCTACTGTCACTACCTCAATAGTAAGTACGGCACTGCCTATACCTATGGCAATCTTCTTGTTCATGACATATTTTTTATTATCTTATGAGTCTGGTCACCATTCCCATCGTTAAGAATAGCCATATTAATTAAAAACAGCAAGTAACGCATGATGAAGTGATGATACTTTCTCACTCAAGACTTGCTTTTATAATCCATAATACATTGTTTGGACCAAGGATATGAAATGGTAGAACCTTCAAGTACACATTACTTCTTGCTTGCAGCACATCTGATAGTAGGCTTTCTTCTTGTATTCTTTGCAGCAAAGGCTTTCAAGAGAACAAAATACCTTCCAATGCTTCTCCTAGTCATTGGATTTACACTTTTAGTGTTGGGAGAAACCGTTGTTGAATATGCATTTTCATTCCTTTCAAGTGAAGATCTAAAAAAGTACATAGAAGAAGGATTTGAAATAGCCGGATTCATCGTACTGGTTTGGGCGGTCAAAAAAAGTTGAGAAATGACAAATGACGATGAGATCTTGTCCATACTGGGAGATGAGTATTCAAGAAAGATACTTGCTATATTAGCAAAAAGCGAGCTAAACGCGCAAGAAATTTCGGTTCGGCTTGCAATTCCAACGTCTACAACTTATAGAAAGATCAAAAGTCTTGAGGGCCTTGAGCTGGTAAGAAAGACCAAGGTGGTACGTACGCTCGAAGGTCTTGACGAAAGTTACTATAGGAGTTTGGTCTCAGGCATCGAGATAAAATTCAAGGATGGAGTAATTTCCTGCAAACTTGAAAAATTTACGATGGATGAAAAAATTCAAAGACTTTGGGAGAAATTTTCAGAGAAATAAGAAAGGTTTACTGATATACCTTGATCTTCTCTTTGTTCCAGTTTCGTAAAAGTAGTAGAGATACCACAATTATCGAACCCTGAGTGACTTTACTTAGGATATCTACCAGGCCCACGTCACCTTGGATTCCAACTACTGGGAGAGCCGTAGTTCTTGATGTTATGTAGAGCCCAATCAGTGCTAATGAGATTAAGCTTGCTATGACATATGGTGCTCTACTATGAAGCTTGTTTTTGACCATCCATATTCCTAGTGGGAGATATGTTATTGCTGCAGTTGTGAAAAGCATGGTTTGGACTTGGCTTGCAGCATCCGCAGATTCTTTCATTTGTGAATATGCAGTGACAAAATAGATTCCACTATTTGCGAGCACTAGAATAGTTGCAATCAGGATAAACTGTTGTGTAGATTTTTTCATTGTTTGTAGTTAGGATTCTGTATTTAATTGTCTAACTATCATTCTCATAGATAGAAATGGTAACTAGAAATTATAACCTGCAAAAGAAAAAGATGTTAGGAATAAAAAAATCTTAGTTGGAATTATTACCATGATCGCAATCGCTGTTACAGCGGTAAGTCTCAAAACTATCTTAGGGGACAAAGCAACGGAATTACCTGGTGAATAACATGTTAAAACAACAATACAGGTCAGAGATGGACATGATTTCAGATATTTTACACGTAACAGTGGATTGCAGTAGGCAGGGTGTAATAATATCTACCATATCTAGAAGAACAAATCTATCACATTATACAGCAATTGAAAAATGTCAAAAGTTAGTAGAATTTGGACTGATGACATCTACTAGTGATAAGAGGAATCGTACTTTTACTATCACTGAAAAAGGGATGAAGTTTTTTCAAGAAATGCAAAAATTCATTGAAAAAAGTAATGAGATGCAAACTGCTGAGCATCATTATAACCATGGTTGTAAAATTTGTATCGATAGAGGAAACTGCGAATGTGTTGAATGTAGGCTTGGTTGCCAGCATCATCCCAGTACTTGACCCAATTAGTGCATTGGTTGATTCCATCATTAGGTTAAACCCAAAACCGACGCTTTTTACAGTTAATTTTCCCGACACAGACTATGCAGAACCTATTTTTCCACAATTTTTCACTTAATTACTAATGAAAATTAGGATCACATTTTTATCAAAGAAAATAAAATGGTAGGTCTGTTATGGAACCAAATATAGGAATTTCACCACAAAATCGTAAGGGTGTAATTGAAATTCTAAAGAAGTTATTATCTGACGAATATGTACTATACACAAAAACAAGAAACTATCACTGGAATGTAACAGGACCACAGTTTAATGATCTACACAAGTTCTTTGAAGGACAATATGAAGAACTTGATGTCATAATAGACGATGTTGCCGAAAGAATCAGAGAACTTGGAAGTATGAGTATTGCAACACTTGTAGAATTTACAAAGAATACTAGATTGAAAGAAGAACCAAATACATATCCAGATGCAAAAACGATGCTAAGTAATCTGTTAAACGATCAAGACTCAATAATCAGAACCTTACGCACAGATCTTGAAAAATGTACAAAATATCAAGATGCTGGAACAGCAGACTTTCTAACTGGATTAATGGAACAGCATGAAAAGATGGCATGGATGTTGAGGGCGTTCCTAGAAGGAAAGTCCGTCTAGTCTATTTTTTAATTTCATCAACCGAGGGTAACAGCAAAAAAAGTAATTATCTGAAATTAACAAATAGTTAGCTAACTTTGCAAGTACAATTGATATGCATTCTTGACGTACTAATTATATGCAGAAGTTTTCAAACGTATATCTCAGAAGCGAGATAGCATATGTGATGATAAACTGTGAGAGTGGTTGCGAGACATCCGTATTAGAGGAGATAAGAGAATTAGCAGGAATAAAAGAAATCAAATGCACCATGGGAAACTATGACATAATCGTAAAGATTGAGTCTGAGTCAACAGAACAATTAAGGGATTTAATAGCCATGAAAATACGACGTACCCCACAGATTTTGGCAACCACTACGTTATTGTGTACTGGGCAGTCCACCCAATGCTAATGCAGACCATACAGTAACATTCACTTTATTATCTTGTCAATACCAACTATACGAATCGATGTTGATACTATTTTTACTCTTGGTCGATATACTCTTCTGCAATAATCAACATTTTCAATAAACAGAAAGTGATTCTATGCCTATTGTATTATACCTGGGTTTTCCTAACTTATTATATCTGTTATAACAAAGTCGTATATTGGAACTAACAAAAGAAGAAGAAGAAGCATTGGATGGGAAGCAAGGAGAAACTCTTGCCCTCGCGTACAGGACTCTAGTAGCAATCGGAGAAGCATCAGATTCTGATAAACTAATACCAATAGAATGGGCACATCTATCAGGAGTCAATTATAATACAATAGGAGATGCTGGAAAGGAATTTCTCTCACATCTAAGTCAAGATGCTAAATTCAAAGTAAAGACAACAGTCAACCCGATGGGATTTGATTTTGATTCTGTTTCACGTTACAAATTAGATGACAAATTCATAGAAAATCAGCGTAGTATCAAAAACTCGTATGAAAAAATGGGAGCAATTCCATCCTATTCCTGTATTCCGTATGAAATCTTTGATATACCAAAACAAGGTACTCATGTTTCTTTTGCAGAAAGCAACGCTGCAATTTATGCAAACTCATTTTCTGGACTAAAGACAAACAAAGAAGGTGCATTTAGTGCTCTCGCAAGTGCACTAACCGGTAAAAGTCCATGCTCTGATTTAAGAGATGATAGTGTTAGAAAACCAAATCTAACAATTCGGATGAAAGTTGAATCTCCTGATGAATTGAGTTATGGAATGCTTGGATATTTTGCAGGAAAAGTTGCAGGTAGTTCGGTTGCCTTATCTGGAGTAAATAATCTTGACAGACGGAGCTGTAAATCTTTGTGTGCAGGAATGGGTACATCAGGAGCTTGTGGAATGTTTACTTTCGGGGAAGAAGAAGGTGAGAAAATAGATTTTGATAAAAAAGAAATGCAAAAAATTCATGATGAACTTAACACGTCTGAAAGTGGAGATTTAATCACCCTTGGTAGTCCGCAACTTGGTTTTGAGGAGATTAGTGATCTGACTGCAATGCTCAAAGGAAGATCATTTAAAAAACGTTGTATGATCTTTTGTCCCAGATCAATCAAGGGACAGATTACAGACTTGGGTTACACAAATGAAATAGAACGCGCAGGAGGAGAATTCTTGTATGATTGTTGTACCTGTCTGTCACCATTAGTTGATAACAAAGAGGTAGATTCCGTTGTCACAAATAGTGTAAAGGGTGCATATTATCTAAGAACTTCAAATCAGGTTGATGTTAGTCTCAAGAGTCTCAAAAGAATACTACAGGAGGAGACGGAATGAATGTCAAAGTAATTGTAAAAGGAAAAGCAAATGGTTCATTACTTGTAGCTAAAAAACCGATAAACTTTCTTGGTGGAATTGACAAAAAAACAGGAATAGTACATGACAAAAATCATGATCTATTCGGAAAATCTGTTGGTGGCAAAATTTTGGCATTTCCTTTTGGGATAGGAAGTAGTGTTGGTGCATATACAATATACTCTTTGAAATTTAACAACTGTGCACCATTAGCAATGGTCTGTCTCAAGGCTGATCTGACAACAGCCTCTGGATGTGCAATATCAAACATTCCACTAGTGGTTGTAAACAAAAATGATTATGATTTATTGCAAGAAGATAAGGAGGTTATACTTGACGCAACTGAAGGCAAAATATTATAATTCTAATCTCTTAATTGGCCCTTTTGGTTTTGTCTCTTTAAACACAATTCCCTCAAATTTTAAAATCATTGTATTTTTTTGTTTCCAGTAATTAGGAGGTGCTCCTGCTTTTTCACAAGCATGATTAAGAAACTCTTCTTCATTCCATCGATATTCAACAGGAACCTGAGGAAGAAGTAAGCCTGCACCAAATTTCCATTTTACAATAAGACCATCTCTACCTATCTTTATCATTTTAGGATATTCTGATGGATCCCTGACTGTAATCTCAACAGGTGGAGTTAGTGCAGTTACTTCAAATGTGATATCATTTAGCTCCTCATATCTTACAGGGAGAAAGCGTGGATCTTCAGTAGATGATGCTATGGCAGCATCAACAAGAGATTGGTGTAATGTTCTATCTGGAGTTGGAAATCCTATACACCCTCTTAGATTTTCTTCTTTACTTAGTGTAACAAAAACTCCTGACTTGTATGAAAACTTGGATTTTATATCATCTGATATTTCTATTTTTTTTCCTTCTTTGAGATATTCTGTAACAACTAAGCGAGCAGTTTTTACTAATATTTGGCCGTCTTCATCTGACAAACTCAATTCATTCTATCATTTAGTTTAGTTACGAATTCTTGAAGTTTTTTAAAATGAGTTCCTTCCCAGTAAATCTTTTTACATGAATCACACATCCAAAACAATCTCTCTCGTTCTAGAACTCCTTCTGGAATTTTTCCTATGATTCTATACTTTTCAACTGACTGTAAATTTCCATTACAAGCAATACACCGAGAATTATTTGTATCTAGTACAAATCTCTCAAGTTTAATTTTTCCATTTATCTGTGCAATTTGTTCTAATTCATCATTTCCTCTAATTAGGACAAAACCTATGTTTTGCTTTCCAGCAATTTTGGTGAGTTGTTCGTCCTTTGTCAAGATTATACGTTTTTCATTTTTTGCTATTGAAATTAGTTTATCATCTTCAATTGATGAAAAGTATTTTGAATCATATCCAATAATTCTTAATTTCTTTGCTAAATTGCCTAGCATGGCATCAACAATAAAACTTGGTTTATGTGTACTCAATTGTAAGCCTCCCCCTGACCAGCTTCTACTATGTGACTATTTCCAGCAGGAAGTACTCTTGTGAAATCATCAATGGAGATTGCTTTTACTATTTCTTCCTTCTCTTTGAATTTCATAAATTCTAGTTTTACTTTCTTTGCCAGTTCAGTCATGTCTATGCCGGATGGTTCTATTATTATATAATAGATGCAATGTTTTTTAATTGCTGATGGTGGTCCACCCATTAGTAGGTAATTTTCATCTTTTTCATACAAACCAATTGCTAACTGTAATGTGGTAACCTGAACAAAATTTCTAGAACCTTCAATGACAAAGGATCCTTTTGCAATAAACTGTCCACTAGGTGCAGCTGTCTTTATCTGATCTGGTTCTACCCAATATGCATTTAATCCATAAAGTCCCTCTCTCCATGCTCTACTGAAACAAACCGTGGCCTGTGAGACTTCTTTTACACTGGAAAGATCTTGTTCTGTACTTTCTCTTAAAAGGAAGAATGGTGATCCTACAATCTCTGCATGAAACACCCTATCATTCTTGTTAAGATGTTTTCTTATAACAGCAGAATTTGATGAGGCATCACGTCCTCCTATTGCTAAACGATCGTCTGAAGTAATGAACCATCTGTATCTTTCGAACCATTCCTTCTTTTTTTGAACTGCAAATACGATAGAATCTTGAGCAATGCTTGCTTGTTTTTTATAAAGTTCAAGACTTTTCTCAGTTTTCTTTTTTTCTAAATTAATTGTATCAGTTGCCCTCATCTGTTTTTTTGATTCATTAAATAAAGTTGAAGCAATTGCTTGTAATGATGATTGAGAATCTAACTTTATTTTCTCCCTACCTATATTGATTAGAAATATACCGCTTTCTCTTGCTATTTGTGAGTTGTAGTTATTCAGTAATGGCTGAATTGCTGGGTCTTCTATTGATGTTACACCAGTAGTTGCTATTTCAAGAAGAGCTTTTGCTACGTTAGAGATTGAACTTGACTTCTCTTTTACCAATACAATTGCCTTGTTTTGTTCCTCCAATTTATGCTCAAACTCAGTGATTTTCTGATTCACAGTAATAGATTGGGATGATTTACCATGTTCAAGAAGATTTTCTGAAAAAAGTGAATCTAATCCCTCCATGAAACTAGCTACTTTAACTGCGTTTCTTCCTTCCATATCTCCAAGAGGTATTGGAATAACATCTGCATTTTTTACATCACGTATTATGTAGGGATCATGATTTCCAGAGATCACTTTTTCAATTAGATCTTTTGTTGCATCAAAAATATCTTTAATTTCTTTATCTGTCAAGTCATTTCCTAACCTATCTGGATCCAAATTGGTCATTCGGATGATCTCCTCTGTATATTTTCCTGGTAACCCTAATGTTCTTCCTATCCACCTTACAACTGGTGTAGGACTTGTTTTGATCTCTTCGATATTCTCTTTTGTAACTTCCAAAATATTCAATCCAGAAGAAGGTGGAGGGATGTAATTCAAACCCACTCCAAGTTTTCTATGTCTTACATCAATTGAATGCAATAGAGATAGAATCTTCATTTCTTTATTACACAAAATTATATTGCCGTCTCCAAAAAATTCTCCAACCAAGATAAATTCTTGATCAAATCCTGAGAATGTTACATATACAATTCTCTCGCTTCCTAGCTGCTTGATCT
>JBGPGB010000014.1:0-13816 GCA_041483595.1 Nitrosotalea sp. | reverse complement strand
AGGAAGCGAAAATTCCAAGATCATTCATTCCTATATTCATGTTGAAAATTTTAACAAGGATTGTTCAAGGAGCTCGTTCTAGTAATGAAATTAATCAAGATAAGGGTGTGAGTGTCAGAATGGGAATTCATAGTCTAGAACTACTTGTGGGCGAAGCAGAAAGGACAAGATCTATAATTCATAATATTTTAGCAGTGCCAAGACCATGTGATATATTTTCCATTACTCAATCTGTAAAATTTGAACTTGCAGAACTTGATGACATCACTGAAAATCGTAAGAAAGTTCTAAAGAATCTAGTTTCCAATGCCATGAAAGAAACATCATTAGAATATCTGATGAGGGTAGATTCAAGTGTTTTCGACTTGATAAAAAAAGAGTTTTTAGGTAAATCATTCCAGGTGTCACAAGAAATACTTGAAACAAATAGTATGCATACATCTTACGATAATCAGTTAAAGAATTTTAATTCCCTTCAAGGTTTGATTACTAGTACATATCAAAATGTAGCATCTGACCAGGAGAATTTTTTAAAAGAAACTAAAAAACATGAGATTTCTAATGACTATCTAATCATTTCGGAAAGTGCTCAAAATGAGCTTAGAGCCGGCGTTGTGGAATTGATACTTGATGGTCTTTGCTGGATTGAACCCAAAATTCTAGATAAGAAAGAGGGCACATACGTTGCGAGCTAACATTACAAACTTTTTCTATTTTCCATGGGAAAATAATAAATCTCAAAGTTCTTCATCTGAAATATCTAATGAAGATCTCAAGCAAGCCCTTAAAATAATTGGATCTCAGGTCTTAAAAGAAAAAATATCCTCAATAAAAGATCTGGAAAATTTACTAGAGGGTGAGATGCACAGATCATCAGAAAATCAAACAGCAAACATAGGGCAACAAGAAACAGAGGTAAGTAGTAACAGTGAATATTTAACAAAATATTTGCAAAAACTTGGATATCTTAAAGATGACAAAAAATGTTTGACAAAAAAAGCATTTTTTGAAATTGGCCAAAAATTACTTGATGATGTGATAAAAGCAGTTAATGAGGGTGGTATAGGTTTTCATGAAACTAAGAATATTGGATCAGGAGATACAATACTTGATACTACCCAAAAACTCGAAGTTGGAGATGATTTCAAACATCTGAATGTGCCAAAAACTATACTAAACGTAATCCAGAGAAAAAAAAGTAAAGATACAGACATCCAATTTCCACTTGAAATTGAATTTAATGACTTTGAAAAATTTGAGACAAAAGAAGAGGTAAAAGTTGCAGTAGTTTACTGTATAGATCTTAGCTCTACAATGAAATATTCTTTAATTTCTGGAGAAGGAACTAGAATAGAAGCCGCAAAAAAGGCTTTGTGGGCGCTATATGTATTAAATAAAAAATTCTTTTCAAATGACTCTGTTTACATTGTTGGTTTTGGCTCTCTTGCAGCACAAATCAAACCATATGATATACCATATCTGAAGACCTATGATGCGAATGATAATTTTCTTCATTACACAAATTATCAGGCTGCATTAAGGCTTGCTTCAAAAATCCTAAAGAAAGATGGATCACAAAATAAAAGAATTATCATGATAACTGATGGTCAACCAAGTGCCTGTTTTGTAGATGATGAATCGCAAAAAAATGCTATACTGTCAGATAAACCATATTCACATTTTTACAGACCAGACGAAACAACTCTTTCTAAGATAAAAAATGAACGTGATATCAAACTGGATATAGATAACGAGATGGTATATCTTTGCTATAGGTATAGACAAGTTGATCCTGTTGTAGAAGCAAAAACACTGCACGAAGCAAAAAAATGTAGAAAAGAAGGTATTGAAATTGACACGATCATGATAAGTGAGGAAGCAGAACTTTTGAGTTATGTTGAGAGTCTTGAAAAATATCTAAGGGGGAGAGCATATTACATAAATCCAGAAAAAATTGATAGAATCCTGATAAGTGATTTTCTATCAAACAAGAAAAAAATGCTTAATTCCAGGAGCAACTGGTAGATTTGAGCGAAAGTTTTGATAAGCAAAAAATGATGGAAACTTTGATAGATCCAGAAGTGTCATCTATCCTTTCAGAGCTTGAAGGTGGAGAAAAGAGTTCTGCATATTTGAAAGATAAACTACAACTATCATCAAATCAGATCAAAGAACACCTTTCATATGTAATGGAACATAACTTTGTTACAATAGATCAAAACAATGGGGAGGAAATTTTCAAAGTTGATCTAAATAAACTTAACAAAATTATGGAAAATGACGATAATTTTAAAAATGTAGTTGATGGACTAACCGAGTTAGACGGATTTCTTAACTAAGATTAGGATTTAACACGACTTTTTATTAGATACATTATGCTAATCGCAAGTCCACTAAGACCTACAATCAATACCATAAACCCGGAAATATCTGCTAATTCTATACCTTCTGGATAATATCCAACAATTCCAAGAATCTGGACTTCTCTTTTCCCTTGATTTTCTATTTGTAAAGTATAATTTCCAGATGAGACAATCTTAAAAGTTTCTTGAATTGGGCTTTTTGTCACAGATTTAGTTATTATTGTAGTACCTGTAGGTTCAATGACAGTCGCCTTGATATTATCATCGTTTTTTAAATCGGTTACTTGAATTGAATAAACTCCCTTCTGATTCTTGTTTGGATCCATTCCCTTTGTAATAATCATATGTGTTCCAACACCAAGAGTATTTTGTTGGTTTGAGAGATTCTCAGAAGTTGTCTGAGATTGATATGCTGTTATTACAATACCGATCAATACTAGCACTCCACTCGTTATTATGATTGCTCTGGGTTTTACCACAACGCATTTGGATTCTGACCCTTAGTTAAAACTTCTCGGTATACAAACATCATGATCTATCTGTTATACTTGGTATGAATTATTCGATAACATTATCTTGTACATCTACTCACATTAGAAAGTTGTACAAAATTCTATTAATTCTCCTAGTTTCTTCGATGATTATTTCATCAATGAATCTTCATGATGCAAAAGCCTATTCAGATCATCCTAATCTCTTTGTCTCAGCAGAAAATAGCCTTTTTGATAATCACTTTTCTGGGCCAATGGTAGTTGAAGTTATAGTAAGAGAAAATAATCAATTAGATCAGGCATTGGGTGAACCTAACGTTTCAATAGATGGAAGAAAGCTTCGAATGGCTCAAAGTTCTGATGGTAATTGGTATGCCTTTTTTGCCAATACTGACAAGGCAAAACAAGCTGATCAAGTTGCACACTCTGGTTCACCAGGTCAAAGTATTGATTTCGGTGTTTTTTGCTCTGGCTATACAAGCCCATCAGTTTTAGGAATTGATGTTTCTCAGACTGATGGAGTAGCGATTCCAGATTCTGCTGGATTGTCTGGTACTACACAAGGAACTGCAAGCTTTAATTCATGTACTGGTAATGCAACAAATCCTTCCAATCCGAATAATGTTATAAGATATCCTCCATCTCTAAATTCTAATCCAAAAGTTCCGGTTGGTCAGTTGGGAATAAACCCAAACGTTTGGCCCCTTATTCAACTATTTACTTTTAGTAATAATGTTCACATAGAATACAATAGATCAACAGGAACACAAAGTGTGGATCTTGATTATTCTGACATTCCAAATATTTCATTAACTCTTGATAAAACTGGATATCCGAGTGGTTCAGATGTATTTGCAACAATAAATGATATTGAATTGAGCATAGATCCAACATCAGAAGATTCGTGGACATTTAATGTTGGCTCACCTCAAGCTACACTTTACCAAGCCTTTGCAGTATCTGGAAGTAGTGCAAGTGGCTCGGGATTGATAAATCTAATTCCTTACCTGAGCAGTCTTGGCTTTAAGGATAATGGAAAACTGAGTATGGATACATCTGATGTTATTAATCTGAAAACTAACTCTGTTCAAACGAGTTCGTCACTTAATGGTATTTACAACGAGTTGGTAACTTTTGTAGAAACAGGACCAAGTACTGGAATTTTTGAGAGTACATCTGGTAGTGTATCAACCATAGGAACACTCCCTAATGCTCCTAGAGATCACTCGGGTTCTATTACATATGATCTTCAAAGTACTTCTATAGTTTCTGGTACTTCTACAGCAAGTCTTACTGTTGGTAATGGTCAGAGTCAATTTAGTCCTGGTCAAAGAGTAGCTATTACTCTAGTAGATAATGATCAAAATATTAATTCTAACTCGGTTGATCAACTAGATGCTTTTAGAACATCGGCAAAAATACCCACCTTGAAGATTGGAAATCCAATAACATTGGGTAGTGCTTCTGATGTAAGATTCTATAATGGTTCTAGTTCTATTTCTGCACCATCAACTATATTTGATACCAATTCCTTGAGATTGATAGTTGATACAAGATCTCAATCGATGTCGAATTTCCAGAAAATTACATTAAATCTTGGTGTTTCAACCCAATCTCTTAAGGGTTTGTTCATACGTCCTAGTCAACCAAATTCGGAGGGAACTAATTGGGTTAATTATGACCTGAGATCTTTTCAGCAACAACTTGGAATAACTTCATTTTCCGGTACCACTATGACACTATACTTTGGTTCCATTGGAGCCTCGCCAGTCACAATCATATCACCTGGAACAATCGTATCAGGTAATGGTCTAGTTCAGATAAGTGATTCTGCGGTAGCATCTATAGAATCAATGTCATCAAATCTACCTGTGTTCTTAGAAATTAATTTCAATACTTCGGGCAAGTTCTCAAACCCAAGTGATACTCAACCAATCGTGTTTGATCTCGTTTCTTTTGGGAACAATAACAATCAACAAGTGAACAATGCTATCTATCGAGCAGAACTACAAGAAACATCTGCCAATTCTGGTATATTTTCTGGAACTATGGAGTATGCTGTAATAAATCAATTAAATCAGTTTGATCCTAATCTGATTAAAGGTCTCAGAACTTTTGGCACGAATATAAAATTTCTTGTAAATACTGAACTTACAGATGCCAACGCAATCCACTTTTCAATTTTAGGTACACAGGGAGGGACATCAACCACAGTAACATCACAACACAATCTCCCAACACATACTGGTATTGTGACACTTGATTCTCTAGATTATAGAATTGGCTCAGTTGTTACAATAACAGTCACTGATCCAGATCTAGCTACTGATGCTAACACGATCGTAACTTATTCTAGTGTAAATGATCCCAATTCCTCAGCTGATGATACTGTTGGAGATAGTAGCGGAAGCATTCTCTTAGAAGTTTGGATTAAGGGATTTAGATTTCAGCACTGCACAATAAATGGAGTAACATACGGAGGACTTGCTGCTACGGGTTTCACATTGACTGAAACCGGACCAGGTACGGGAATATTTAAGGGGCTTTTTAAAATGCCCTCCAAGATATGCAGTGAGGATGGAACTTCTCTAATATCTCCTGTGGGAGGTAGTGTTCAGGCATGGTATCATGACTTTAGAGATCAATACGGTAGGTCAACTATAATTGGTTCAACAGTAGCAGTGCCTGTTAAAACGCAACCTGCAACAATTACCAATCAAAATGTACCTATGGTATCCCAGTCCACTCAAATCACAGATGGATCAGGAAGACCGCTCCTCCAAAGTCCACATGCGGGGCAAACGATAAATTTTAAGAGTATGATTTCAAGCAAATACTTTCAAAATCACCAGATCTCATACATTGTTCAGATAAAAGATAGTAATAACAAAGTAGTTTTCCTAAAATGGTTTGAAGATAATCTTGCTAGTTTATCAAGTACTAATGAAGAAATTCAATGGACAACAAGATCATCCGGAGTTTATACTGTTGAAGTATACTTGTGGGATAGTATGGATTCCCTAGTGCCACTCGCAGATAGTAATCATTACAAAATTCAAGTTCTGCCATAATGAAAGTCTTGAATGCTAAAAGTTGTACTTACTCTTGAATGGTGATACAGCTCGCAATTCTTGAACAACTTTTTTTAATACATCAACAGTTTCATCGATTTCTTGTTCTGTATTTGTTATTCCTACTGTAAGACGTAAAGAACCCATAACTTGTTCATACGAAAACCCCATTGCCTTTAAAACATGTGATGCTTTCTGGATTTTTACAGAACACGCAGAACCGGTAGATGCAGAAATTCTATTTTCATCTAATTTTATTATTAAATCCTCACCACTAACCCCCAGAAAAGTAAAGTTCGTATTATTGAGAATTCTCATGTTAGGATGTCCATTAAGAGTAGTGGAAGGTATTTCAGCTAAAACTCTTGAGATCAGATGGGCGGTTAATTTTTTGAAATGGGACATATTCTCATTCATATCATCCTTTGCAAGTTTACATGCCATTCCAAATCCTACGATGCTTGCAACATTCTCTGTACCGGATCGAAGTCCCCTTTCTTGACCTCCTCCTAATATTAGAGGAGATATTTTTATACCGTTTCTAATATATAGCGCACCAACACCCTTTGGACCGTTTATTTTGTGAGATGATATTGAAAGCAAATCAATTCCGAGTTCTTTAACGTCAATGGGAATCTTTCCTACTGCTTGAACTGCATCTGTATGAAATACAATATTTTTCTCTCTTGCAATTTGAGCTATTTTCTTTATTGGTTGTATCGTGCCAACTTCATTATTGGCATACATTATTGTAATCAGACAAGTATCACTCGAAATTTCCTTTTTGAGATCTTCTGGATTTACAACACCATATTGGTCAACAGGAAGAAAAGATATTCTATATCCCTCCTTTTCAAGATGTCTACATGGTTCAAGTATTGCATCATGTTCAATGGATGATGTTATGATGTGTCTTCGTTTACTTTGTGATGCCAGACCGTAGATTGCAGTATTGTTTGATTCTGTTCCTCCCGAAGTTATGAGTATTTCATTACTATCTGCATTGATGAGTGTAGCAATTCTTTTCCTCGCATTTTGAATAGCCGTATTTGCAAGCCTACCGTATCGGTGTATGGAAGAAGGATTTCCATATTCTTCTCTGAAAAAAGGCAACATCTCTTCTATCACCTTTTCATGAACAGGTGTAGAGGCAGCATTATCTAAATAGATCAATCTATTATCACGTTGAGTTTACCTGGTCGATAGCCATTAGGATCAATTATGATCGTATCAAATCCAAATTCATTCATGTATTCCTTAAGTACAGATATCTTTTTTTTGTCGTCAAGGAAAACAATTTCATCTTTATCCACTTCTATGTTCGCACTATTTCCAAAGTCTCGCACCCTTACCTGTCTTACTCCAAAAAGTTGTTTTATCATCATCTCACTTTTTTCGATTCTTGCAAGCTTCTCTGGTGTGACTATGCTACCCCATGGAATACGTGATGCTAAACAAGAATTGGATGGCTTGTCATAGATTGACAGACCTATCTTTTTTGCAACACTTCTAACATCAGATTTTGAAAATCTACTTTCTACTAGTGGACTTTGAACACCATTTTTTTTGAGGGCTAATATTCCGGGTCGATACTCTGTGAGATCATCTAGGTTGGTTCCATCAACGATGATGCTAATTTCTTCTGTTTTTGATAGTCTAAGAAGGTGTTCTGCTAACTCAGTTCTACAATGAAAACATCTGTTTTGATCATTTTTTACAAAGTTTGGATTATCAAGTTCGTTGTATTCTATAATTATGTGCCTTATTCCTATCTCTTGACAAACTATCTTTGCAGATTCCAATTCTTCTTGAGAGAGTGTCTTATAGTCTGCAGTTACAGCAATAGCCTGTTTACCTAGAGCCTTTTGAGCAGCAAATGCCACAAGGGCGCTATCAACACCCCCTGAAAGAGCTATCAGAGTTTTTTCTTTTTCGTGAAACCAATTTACTAAATCTTTCATCTGTTTCATTTTATGTTTAGTCTCCTTTTGACTTCATCTGAAATAAAATCTGATGTCTCTTTGAATGATAACGACAATGAATCTGCAATTAATTTAACATCATCTGATTCTACTTTGAAATGTTTTACAACCTCATTGTGTTTTACTATCTTACATCTCACAGTGAAATTTTTTCCTTGAAAGTGAATGGGTATGGAGACGAATATTCTTGGAACTACATACCGACTAGAAGATCTTATTCGTACACCTAAAGTACCAGTCTCTGAAACAAGAATTTCAATTAAGCTATTTGTAACAGATGGATCACAAATTATTGAAATAAGATTGGTTGGTCTTCCTTTCTTTGTTATGGCACCTGTTACGGTAACATCCTTTGCACCATTTGAGATTAACTTGTCAATCATGAGTCCAACTATCTCACCAGATACATCATCTAGGTTTGTTTCAAGAATTTGTACAGTATCTAACTGAAACTCACTTGTTGATTCTCCTTTGACAATTTTCAAAACATTGGGAAATCCATCAAAATCATTACTTCCAGCACCATACCCTATTGATTTTATTTTCATTGTTGGATACAATTCTGAACATCTGTCTACTAGATTTACAAGTAGACTTGCACCAGTAGGCGTGGTAAGTTCTTTTTTTACTTGTCCCCCACGAATTATTATATCTGAACCCCGAAATATCTCAAGAATGGCACTCGCAGGATTGGATGTAGTTCCATGAGAAAATGTTAGATTGCCACCTCCAACCGCCACCGGAGTTGAAATAATCTCATCTGAAAATAATTTTAGATTGTCTAGTGCTATAGCAGAACCGATAATATCTACAGCAGTATCAATGCTTGATGCTTCGTGAAAATGTACCGATTCCACTGGTTCTCCATGAATCTTTGATTCTGCATAAAGTAATGATCTGATGCTCTCCTTTGCAAAAACTTTGGCCTTCTCAGATAATCCTATCTTATCTGATGTTGATAATATGCATTCTTGAATATCGACTCCTTTTCTTTCATGATGATTTTCATTTGTCTCTAAAACAAGACGTGTTGCTTCTGTTCCATATTTAACGACCCTGTCAAAATCCAATTTTACAATTTTAGAACCTTTGAGATAATCTTCAACTAAATGTACACCGTCTATAACTTTGGATTTGTTTGCACCCATACTGACTAATGAAGAAAGCAACATGTCTCCAGAGATTCCAGCTATCTGTGCATCAATTACCAGTACCATGATTTTCTAAACATAGTAGAATGCATATAAATTGTAATTTGGTTCCTAACATGATTGAAGATATACTTCGCTGTGAATCTTATGAAAAACAGTCAAGTTTAATTAGAGACTACATAGAGGGCATTTTATGATTACAATTATTGGCTCAGGAAAAGTTGGTGGAGCGGCTGCATTATTTACAGCTCTTAGAAAGGTTACAGATGAGATACTTCTGTTAGATGTAGTTCAAGGTCTTCCACAAGGAGAGGCTATGGACATAAATCATATGTTGGCAGAAAAGGGAATTGATGTAAACGTTAGAGGCTCAAACGATTACTCTGAAATGAAAGGCTCAGACATTGTTGTTGTTGTTGCCGGTTCTGGCAGAAAACCTGGTATGACAAGAATGGATCTTCTAAAGATAAATGCATCAATAGTCAAAGGCGTCGTGGAAAATATACGAAATTATGCTAAAGAATCTATGATAATTCCAGTAACTAATCCCTTAGACCCAATGGCATATCTTACCTACAAGGTTTCAGGATTTCAAAAAAATAGAGTGTTTGGAATGGGAGGCATGCTTGACTTATCACGATTTACACAATTCATACATGAATCTACTGGCTACTCGAGAAATTCCATACGTGCACTTGTGGTAGGTGAACATGGTGAAAACATGCTTCCTCTTCCAAGATTCTCTACTGTATCTGGAATACCACTTTCTTCAATATTACCTAAGGAGAAAATAGAAGAAATTGTACAAGGAACAAGACAAGTTGCAGCAAAAGTAATAGAACTAAAGGGTGCAACAGTTCATGCCCCCGGCAATGCTATATCTACAATCATAGAGGCGGTATTGAATGACACAAAGCAGGTTATTCCTGTGGCAACCTATCTAGATGGAGAGTATGGTTACTCTGATGTCTCTATTGGTGTCCCAGCAGTTATAGGTAAAAATGGTGTTGAGAAAATAGTAGAATTAGACCTGGATTCAAGTGAAAAAGAGTGGTTCAAGAAGGGAGTGGAAAGCATAAAGAGCGCAATCTCAAATCTTGATCTTTGATTAAATTTTTAACTATACTCTAATTAACAATAATGTTGGATCTTACTGAAATACTAGAATCCCTTGATCTTGGAAAGATAAGCGTATCTAAAGCCAAAAAATTACTTTCTCTTTACTCGGTAGAGAAAATTGAAGATTTTGCCAAGATCGATATAAGTAGAAAGTTACGACGTGGAATACCAGAAGTCATATTTGCTGAAAAAAAAGAATTTTTTGATCTTAAGAAGATTATTCTTGCAACAATATCTAGATCAGATTCTACTCTAGTATCGAGAATCAACAAGGACTATTACAAGAAAATATTGGCTTTTTCCCGAAAGAATAGATTGAAAATACAGACAGGGAAGAATACTACCACTATACTTTTCTCTAAGAAACTAACTTCTACAGGAGGAAAGGTGGGTATACTAACAGCTGGTACTTCTGATGTTGGGGTGGCAGAAGAAGCAAGACTTGTGTGCGAAGCTATGGGTTGTCAGTGTGTTTGTAGTTATGATGTTGGAATAGCTGGGATTCATAGACTTTTTCCTATAATTAAAAAAATGATACGAAATGAGGTGGATGCAATCATAGTAGTCGCTGGAATGGAAGGGGCTCTTGCATCAGTAGTCTCGTCACTAGTGGATATTCCAGTGATAGGAGTTCCATCATCAGTTGGATATGGTTATGGAGAAAAGGGAGTTGCAGCATTGGCATCGATGTTACAAAGTTGTACTTTGGGACTTTCTGTTGTTAATATTGATAATGGTATAGGTGCAGGGGCATTTGCAGCTAATGTTGCTAATAGAAGTGTACGAAAGAAAATCAAGCTTTAATAATCCCAAGACTTCCTAATTCAGAACCTATTCCATATCCTATGAGAGCAATACCAGTACCAAGTCCTGCCATTTCTAATCCTCCTCGTAAGATGCTAATATTTGCCATCCGTGATTTTATTGCACCAATAATAAATGATGCAGAAAGACTTACTCCAATTGCTACAAGGAGTGGTATGTATCCGCTCAAAAAGAAATATGGAATGATTGGTAGGATTCCTCCTATAAGAAAAGCACCAAACATACGGAAAGCGCTTTTTAGAGGACTTCCAACTATTTCTAAATTCATTTTTAGTTCTTCTGTAAGCATTGTATCTAACCAAACTTTCTTGTCTGATGTTACCTTGTTTACAATTTTCTCTAAATCTTGACCTGTGAATCCCTTTGCCTTGTACACATCTTCTATCTCTCTTCTCTCTGCTTCTGGAACATTATCCATCTCCCATTTCTCTCGTTCAATTTCTGAATCTAAAATCTGTCTTTGTGACTTTACCGCGAGATAATTTTGAACCGCCATTGCTTTTGCACCTGTAAACATCGCGACAATGGATGCTAGTATGATTATGTTTGAAGATACCTCGGCTCCTCCAACTCCAGCTACAAGTCCTAACGATGTGTTTATGCCATCACCGAAACCAAATACAAAATCTCTTATTGAACTACTCTCTTTTTGATGTGCCTCAACATGTCTTGGTTCTACTCCTCCCATTGCCTATGGTGTATAGTGCCGGTTTATATGTCAAAAGTAATAATTTTCAAAAATAATGTAGCAGGGTAAACGATTTATATCATAGTAGAAAGAACTCGAAGAAGGAATGGCAGGAAGGAGAATAGTTCTAACTGCAGATCGTAGCCTTATGACTAATTATCGAGGTAATTTCTTGTATGGCTTTATAGCATGTGGTCCTTATGAAGTAGTTCCGGAATGGGTTTTTGATAAGGTATTTTGTCCTCCAGTTGAAACTGATCAAGTAACTGGTGAAGCAAAGGTTGCTCAAGTTGGATTGCGTAGGGTGGAATCTGCACTATTACAAGGTTACAAACGAGATGAAGTTTTTATTGCAAATCCGGATTATCTTGAAAAATGTATTGGTCCTGACACCAAAGTGGTCGGAATAAATGTAATGGATCCACTTGGTATGGCTCCAGTCACAACTACAATGTCTCCAGAAAAACTCTCGTATGTTGCAATGAAGTTCAAGAGAATGTGTGCAAAGATAATTCAACTAAAAAAGAAATATAATTTTCATGTAGTTGTTGGTGGCAATGGTGCATGGGAACTTGCAAAAACTGATAGAATGAAAATTCATGGTATAGATACAGTTGTAGTAGGAGAAGCAGACGAGTTAGCTTTAGATCTTTTTCATGACCTAGAGAAGGGAGATGCCCCAGAGTTAATGCATTGTTTTGTTAAAAATATTCAAAACATCCCAGTGATCCAAGGACCAACTGTTAACTCTCTAATTGAGGCAATGCGAGGATGTGGGAGAGGATGTGACTTTTGCGATGTCAATAAAAGATCAAAAAAAGACCTTCCACTAGAAAGATTACAACAAGAAGCAAGACTGAATCTAGATTATGGTTTTGATTCGATTTGGCTACATTCTGATGAAATGCTTCTCTATGGATGTGATAATAGAGAGTTTCAACCAAACTATGATGCAATAATTGAGTTGTGGAAAGGTTTGAAGTCTTTAGGTGCACGATTTGTTGGAACTACTCATATGACATTTTCAGCTGTATGTGCTGATCCAAAACTTCTACATGATATGTCTGAAGTAAATGAAATGAGTGATGAGAAATGGCTTGCCACTAACCTTGGAATTGAAACAGTTGCTCCTAGGATGGTTAAGAAACATCTTGGAGTCAAGACAAAACCATTTTCAACAGATGAATGGGGATGGGTTGTAAGAGAAGGTGCAAGGATATTGAATGAAAATCACTGGTTCCCAGCAGCTACTATCATAATCGGTTGGCCAGACGAAACTCCAGATGAGACTCAATATACTATAGATCTTATAGAAGATTTCAAGCAAACAAGAATGCGTGGTCTTGTTGCACCATTATTGTACCAAGATTTTAGCGAAAAGAATTCTATGCACTTTGGTAATCTTAACGAAGCACAGTTTACACTATTCTGGAAATCTTGGGAACACAATCTAAGAGTAATTAATGATATTATTCCAATAATAATTAGGAACAAGACATTTGGTCCTCCGATGAAACTCGTCATGTACGGCATGATAAAAGCTGGAACTTGGGCAATCATGCGTTACTTGAGAGGTCTGTCTAAGGATATATTCAACGGTAAACTTCCAGATGAGATAATGGAAAAATACACAAGAAGTAGATCTGTAAATGCTCCTTCCTATACTAGATAGATTTTTTCTCTAATGCCCTAATTGCAGCATCTGCAATAGTATTCGATTTAGGAGTCAAAACAACAAAATAGATCTTATCTGATCTTTCTGCAGCTTCCACACTTTTGAATTTTTTTAGGTTCATATCGAACTCTAATAATTTTCCATCAAGTTTTCCTTTTGAATATATCATCAAATAAGAATTTCCTGAGATCGGAGTCAAAGGTATTAAAGAAAAAATATATCCTTTGTATGAGTTTATTGGCAAAACATTTTTCATTGGTGGAGCCATTGTAGACATGGTTATGAATATGTCCTCAGCAGAATCAAATTCCTCAAATTCAAAATCCATCCGTTATACTTCTCTGGTCTTGTATAATAATCTATGATATGGAATAATAGTATTTTGCTAGTATGAAAATCCTGATTACTTTTTTAATTTGCTGCTCTAGGCAGACTAATTTTTGTCTGATTT
>JBGPGB010000013.1:0-14445 GCA_041483595.1 Nitrosotalea sp. | reverse complement strand
GTGATTTTCAAAATATTTCTCTATCTGTTTTCCAATGCCTGAAAAATCTCCCAGTATGATTATTTCATCAATTATATCAAACTTGGAAAGGTATCTGACAACGTGATAAATGAGAGGTCTTCCATGAACAGGAATCATTGCTTTTGGAATATAATCTGTAAATGGCCTTCCGCGCGTTCCACGGCCTCCTGCCAAAATCACAGCTTTCAAGACTATCTATATGATTTCTGTTTTCTTCTTCTAGCACCAGGACCGCCAAATTTCTTTGGTTCCTTTCGTCTATCGTCACCGCTTAACAGATGTTTGTCATATTCAGTCAATCGTTTTCTAAGATCTTCTCTTATTGTTCTTGTAAGTGGATGATCTTTTGGCTCCTTTCTTGATTTTGTCCATCCAGTCATAGCTCTTGAAATTGCAATTGCGCTTGCATAAGACTGTCCGACAAAACCGCCGCCTTTGACTTTTACTGAAAGATCTATTTTGTTTCTAAGATCTCCTGCAACTTCCAAAGGGCCAAGCATAATTTCTCGTGCCACTTCTTGCTGAACCATTTCTACTGGAACATTGTTAATTCTTACACGACCGACTCCCTTTGTAATGAATGCATGTGCACGTGCAGTCTTTCTAGATGCATAATAGCTTTCTAACTTTACCATTATTCGTGCCACCCAACCATTTTACCTAATTCTCCCAAAGTTGTGTAGTATGGAGAAGGTCTCCTAATTTTAGCATCATCAAACTGTGTTGTTTTCTTTGATCTTAATTCATTTGGTACACCAAGATAAGCTCTTAATCTTTTCAGCGATGTTTTGCCTGATGGTTTATTCTTTGGTAACATTCCTCGTACCATTCTGCTTATCATGGTATCTGGTCTGCGAGGGTGAAATGGACCAAATTTAGGATTGTTAATACTGGCTATCTCTAAAAATTTTCTATATTCTTCAATAATTTTTTTCCTATCTCCAGAAATCATTATGTTTTCAGAATTTACAATTGACACTCTATTTCCTTTTATTAGTAATTTTGCAACATGAGAACAAAGTCTACCAGCTATCAAATTTGTTCCATCAACTATTATTATTTGTGGACCTACATTCTTCTCTGGTGATTTTACTTCAGTTACTTGTTTAACCAATTATTTTTACTCCTTTTCCTGTTGGATGATTCTTGATAATTTGAGATATGTCTAATATCTTTCCACCTGACTCTGTTATCTTCTTTGCACTACTAGTTGATATTGAAAATGAGCATAATGTTATTTTATGTGAGAGACTTCCTGTCCCTAAAACTTTACCAGGGATTATTACAACATCATTATCTGATACAAATTTATCAATCTGACCCAAATTCATTGTTCTTTTCGCTCTGGTTGGTTTTAAAGCCAATTCTGCTAATCTTTCCCATATGGGTGCATTATTCTTCTTTGATGCCCCACGCAAGATCTTTACCATTTGAATAACAACCTGATTAGTCATGTGTAATAATGCCCACTTTTACCCAAATATAATATATGCTTCAACCAAGTGTGGCTACATTCTTCTGGAATTCGCCCAATCTTTTTTCGAGCTCTTCAATAGCTGCTCGTAGAACTTCTTTTGGAGTCAAGCTACCTGTGGTTTCTATACTCAAAATATGTTCATCAGGGTTATTTGTTGATGTAAGAGATGACACTGTAGCAGAATTCCATTTGGCATGATCTCTGCCTCTGCCTAGTCTTGCATAAGCTTCTACCTTCAATTTCTGACTTGGAGCTAACGCAACAATTGGAATGTTGGGGCTTACAGGCTTTACAACTTCGTCTTCTGAACTAATTTCTGATGAGGTAATAGTACGAGTTGTATCTGAATTACCAGAATCTAGCATAAGTAATACTCTACATCGACTACAGCCAAGTTCACTGTGGCAATCGCATGCAGATGGTTCGATAAATCTTTCAAGATCTGTTCTTAGTGGCATCATTGCAAGCCTATGGGCTACTCCTTCATCAGGCAAAACTGAGGAATTTTCAATAATTACAACATCATCTACAGCAAATGTTGGAATTCCTGCTAGGCAAATTCGTCTGAGCGCATTAGCGTATTGAATGGGTATTCCTTTCAATTTCACAACTATGTTGTTATCACTTTCTTGAATAATCTCTAAAGAAGTCAAATCTTACGAAAAGGGACTGAAATTCCAAATAAAAATCTAGCGAGTTTTTCTTTATAGATAAATACTGAGCATGAGTACCCAAATTATGGATACAAAAGTAACAACGGTGAGGTTTTCAGTGGAAGGAGAAAAGTTCGAAATATTGGTAAAACCAGATCCTGCTTTGGAATTCAAGATAGGTAAGCGTAAGGAGATATCTGGAGTCTTGGTTTCAGATGAAATTTACTCTGATTCCAACAAAGGAACAAGAGCGTCTACGGAGAAACTCATGAAGGCATTCAAAACCACTGATGCAACGGCAATTGCTACTATTATGCTTCAGAAAGGAGATCTAAATTTAACTACTGATCAGCGAAGAAAGATGGTGTCTGAGAAACGTAAACAGATTGTTGACTTTATCTCTAAAACATATGTTGATCCAAGATCCCATCTCCCACATCCACCACTTAGAATCGAACAAGCTATGGATGATGCAAGAGTATCAGTTGATCCTTTTAAAAATACAGATGAACAGATCAAAGAAATCATAGAACAACTTCGTTCAATAATACCATTAAAATCTGAGAACATGATTCTTGAAATTGTAGTGCCAGCTCAATTTGCAGCACAATCTTATACTGTCTTAAAGTCATTTGGAACTTTGAAAAAAGAAGAATGGCAATCAAATGGTGCACTTAAAGTAATACTAGATATACCGGCGGCTGCAAGGGCAAATGTGATGGATAGATTAGGCTCTGTAACAAAAGGTACTGCTTCTATTGAGGTTGCAAAATGATGGATGTAAAAAGACGATATGTTATTCCGGGTGATGTGATAGCAACTGGTCCTCTAAGACCAGAGCAAAATGTGTATCAAGACGGAGACAGAATGATTTCAACATGTGTTGGAATTTCAGAAATTTTTGAAAATTCCGTAAAAGTAATTCCCCTCACAGGTGGATACATGCCAAAGACAAATGACCTGGTTATTGGGAAAGTAATTGGAACCTCGCCACTTTCTTGGGAGTTTGATATAAATTCCTGTTTTGTAGGATTTTTACCAGCACAGGATGTTTTTGGCCGAGACTACTCGCCTACTAAAGATGAACTTAAACAGAGATTGGATATCGGAGATTTGGTTGCAACTAGAATTGCAAATTTTGATAGATCGAGAGATCCCCTTTTAACAGTACAAGATAGAGATCTTGGTAAGATTGATTCAGGTGAACTAGTTGAGATATCTCCAAGTAAGGTACCTAGATTAATAGGTAAACGTGGTTCGATGATTCAAACAATAGAGATGGCTACTAAAGCAATTATAACAATTGGTCAAAACGGATGGATAGTAATATCATGTGAGGATTCAGAGGGATTATTAAAGGCAGTAGAAGCAGTGAAAATGATCGATGCTCTAGCGCATACGCCAAACCTGACTGAAAGAGTCAAATCTATGCTTGGGGTAACAGATGGTGAAAATAATGACACAATTAATGACTGAAGATGGAATTAGGTGTGATGGAAGGAGATTAGATGAGCTTAGAAACATCTCCATTAAAGTTGGAGTACTAAAAAATGCAGACGGTTCTGCGTATATTGAATTTGGAAAGAACAAGATTTTAGCTGGTGTCTTTGGACCGAGAGACGTTCATCCCAAACACATGGCAAATCAAGATTCTGGAATTCTACGTTGTAGATATCACATGTCTCCCTTCTCTGTAACAGAAAGAAAAAATCCAGCTCCATCGAGAAGAGAAATTGAAATTTCTAAGGTTATCAAGGAAGCATTACAGCCTTCCGTGATACTGAAGGACTTTCCCCGTACTGTTATTGATGTATTCATTGAAGTACTTCAAGCAGATGGTGGTTCAAGATGTGCTGCACTTGATGCAGCATCTGTTGCTCTTGCAGATGCGGGTATTCCAATGCGTGACTTGGTATCTGCATGTGCAGCAGGGAAAGTAGCAGACAGAATAGTCCTTGATGTCAATAATGAAGAGGATCAAGAGGGACAGGCAGATATGCCAGTAGCCTTGATGCCAAATGTAGGAAAAATTACACTTTTGCAACTTGATGGTATGTTAAAACCCGAAGAATTCAAAACATGTATGCAAACTGCACTAGTAGGTTGTAGACGAGTTTATGAAATTCAAAGAAAAGCATTAATGGAAAAATACTTCCAAAATGGTGAGCAATAAAATTGGGTTCTCAAATACTAAATCAATTAAGACGAGATAAAATTCTTGACCTCCTGAAATCAGGAAAAAGAATTGATGGAAGATCTCTTGATGAGCAAAGACCTTTGATTATTGAAACAGGAGTTATTCCAAAAGCAAATGGTTCTGCTAGAGTAAAACTAGGAAATACTGAAGTTATAACTGGTGTAAAGATACAACTTGACAAACCCTTTCCAGACCTTGGTGATAAGGGAATTCTCATCTGTACTGCAGAAATTTTACCATTGGCCGATCCAAATGCAGAACCAGGACCACCAAATGAAGAAGTTATAGAACTTGCACGTGTTGTTGATAGGGGAATAAGAGAAACTGAAATGATTGACTTGCACCAACTCGTTCTGATTGAAAATAAATCAGTCATTGGTATATTCATCGATAGTAGTGTGATCGATTCTGGGGGTAACCTTTTCGATGCTTGTTCTTATGCATCTGTGGCAGGGATTCTTTCTTGTACTGTTCCAAAATACGAAGTAAAAGATGAAGTCCCTGTGCTTGTAGAGGGCGTTACATCTAAACCTCCGATAAAGACACTGCCTGTATCTGTAACTATGGCAAGAATTGGAGATTACATAGTTGTTGATCCAACTAGGGATGAAGAATCCTGCATGGATGCTAGAATTACAATTACAACAAACTCAGATGGTAACATCTGTGCTGTACAAAAGGGTGGGAGTGATGGATTTACTGCAGAACAGCTCATACAGTGTTCCGAAACAGCCCTTTCTGTAGGAAGAAAAATAAGGAAGCAATTTGAGCAGTTGAAATAAGATGGCAAAAGGTAAAAGCGCTTCACTCAAAGGACTAGGTCAAAAATATGGCCTTAAACCAAGAAAAAAATATACATCGGTACACAGACAACTAAAAGCACAAAGAAAATGTCCCGAGTGTGGTTCGGAGAGATTTGGAAGAGAAGCAGTAGGAATATGGGCTTGCAAAAAATGTAACTTCAAAGTAGCAGGCTTGGCATACGATGTCAAACTATAATGTCATAATAGAAATTTCTGCTGGAAACAGAACAAAGGCAATTTTCCACTCTATTGAAACTGACAACCGATTCTATGAAGAAAATCCCACTAAAACAAATTTCTCATTTGATAAGAAAATTACAATTATAATTGAAGCACAAGAAATTCCACATCTACGTGCTAATCTGAATTCTACTCTAAGACTTGTTCAGGCAAGTAATGATACAATCGAATCGGTAAAGATATAAACAAAACAGCAGGTTCAACAAACATGTCTGCAGGCGAGCAACAAATTCCTCCATGGTTACAAGAACAAGTAGGTCGATTGCAACAATTGCAACAAAATCTTCAATCCATAATGCTTCAGAAGCAACATCTTGAATCAGAGCATCTTGAGACGGAAAGAGCACTTGAGTTACTGCGAAAGGCAAACGATGATGATATTGTTTACAAAACCGCAGGATCAATTCTTGTTAAATCTACTAAACCTTCTTTGGTTTCAGAGTTAGAAGAAAAAAAAGAACTTGCAAATACGAGACTTACAGTACTCACAAAACAAGAAGTTAGGGTAAAAGAAAATCTCAAAGAGGCAGAGACTAAAATCAGAGAGATGTTAAAAGGTCCTGCTCAACCCGGACAACATAAGATAGATAGCCCTAAATAAAATATTTACAGGAACTTAACGGTTTGATGAAAATTGAAGATCTCCGAATGGTAATTGATGAAAGGGAGAGAAAAAGTGGAATCCCTGATCTCTTAAAACAGGTAGGAGTAAAAGTAGAACTGATGAATTTACCTGTTGGAGACTATATTGTTGCACCTGAAACTGTAGTAGAAAGAAAAAGTGTCAGTGATTTTATCTCCTCAGTTTTTGATGGAAGGTTATTTTATCAATGTAACAGACTAAAGGAACACTTTGAACATCCAACTATAATCATAGAAGGAAATGTTGACGAAATTGATAAAATTACAGAAAACCCCCTTGTGTTCTATGGAGCATTATCTTCTGTGGTATTGGATTTTAAAATACCTGTAGCCCCAACTCCTAATGCCTCTCATACTGCTAAATTGTTAATATCGATGTGTGCAAGGCAAGGTACAGTAAAAGGACCCTTCCTTAAAAAAATTAGAAAATCTGGTGATTTACAGCAGCAACAATTATCAATTTTATGTAGTTTACCAGGTGTTGGAGAAAAACTTGCATCTAGAATGCTAGAAAAATTTGGCTCACCAAGTAACTCATTACATGCCTCATCAGTGGAATTATCTAAAATAAGTGGAATGGGTGAAGCACGTGCTCAAAAGATTAGAAAAATACTTGATGCCCAAAGTAAGAATGTGAAAAGAACTGATCAAAAGACCTTGCATGATGTCTGACACATTGTTCAAATATGTATCTTTGACTCAATCGAATAATTGATAGTTTCATATCAGTGGTTGGCAGAACATTACAATGATCCAGATCTAGTAATATTAGATTCTCGTGGTAGTGTTGCATACTCTTATACTCATATTCCAAATTCTCAACCTCTTGGAGTTGAAAAAGTTGTGAAAACTAACCAGTATGGGGCCAATCTTGTAATTGAGAGTGAACAAGCTTCATCCATATTTGGCTCGCTTGGAATTGATGAATCTAAAACTGTCATAATATACGGGGATTACTTGGATCCATCTACTGCTAGGATATCTTGGACATTGTTATATTTTAGTCATGAAAAAACAAAAATTCTTGATGTCGGAATAAGAACCTGGCATAAAACAGAGCTTCCAATTACTAGAGATATTCCAAAACCAACAGCGGCAAACTTCATTTCAAAAGTGAATTCATCAATAAGAATTGAAGCAGAGGAACTTCACAAAAAAATTGATACTGCTGTAATAATCGATACTAGATCTCCTCAAGAATTTATGGCTGGTAGAATACTACATGCAATACTTTTTCCTTTTACTGAGGGTGTGGGAGAAGGCGGTTCCCTTTTTAAAGAAAAAGATGAACTCTCACGAATTTTTAACGAATAACAGGTGCCAAAAGATAAGGAATTGCTATGTTATTGCGCACTTGGTCACAGAGCTGCAAATGTATTTATTCAATTACGAATGGCAGGATATGAAAATGTAAAGCTATAGGATGGCTCTTTTGCGGATTGGGTTGGAAGAAGACTTCCTCTCGGCTGATTTCTTCCTTAATTTACTTCCGCATATAGGACAGTCTGACATCTTTTCAAAAACCTTGTTACAAGCAGGACAAAAGTAGACACTATCTAAAACCTTGGAAATTCCTTTAGTCATTATAGGAATGACTTTGAGGTTCAAATGTTTGGCAACATTTGATACCGCATAATCATCTGTAACTAGTTCACCATTTAGCTGTACACACAATGCAAGTATGGATACATCTTCTTTTGATAAAACAGGAAGATCACCTGACTTCTTTGCTTTCTCTAAAACAAAATCGATATTTTTCTTTTCTGGTTCTATGATCTTCAGTCTATCTAAATCGATGAGAGTTTGTACTGCATCATGACTTTTCTTAATGTGTTTGATTTCTTCAAAAACTAGAGTGGATGTAAAACTCTGCTCTTGTGAAGAAAATGGTATTCCAGCATAAAATGAGGTGGCATCTAAAACTCTAGAAGCCAAGCTTACTCATCTGTCTTAGACCTTGTTTTTTCAGTCTTACAAACACCGCATGTTTTTTGTATTTTTTAATAGTAATCACTTCATCAAACCTTGCAGTTTTGATAACCTGCGCATCCATGATTATGGTTGAATCATGATTGCTTATGATCTCAATTTTTTCATCAGGCACCACAATTGAGGGTAATTTGTTGACAGGAGCAACCGGTGTTATGATGAGTACATTTAGACTTTCATGAAGGATTGGTCCTCCAAGAGAATAGGAGTGACCTGTAGAACCACTTGGGGTAGCTACAATTACTCCGTCCATTTTTTGTGTTACGGTATCACTTTGAAATTTAATTTCAAAAAGTGAAGTCTTTGTCAAATTTTGTCTATTGATATAAATTTCATTTAGTGCAGGTGGAAAATCTTGTCCTCCACAAGAGGCGATCACTCTAATCCTTCTATCAAAAAAAACCTTATCTAAAATAATTTGGTCAATAGCTATATCAATTTGGGGTAATGTTATTTCTGAAAGTATGCCTCTATTTCCTCCTACATTTATTGCAAGATTTGGAACTTCATTTTCTAAATATCTAAAAGTTCGGAGAGTTGTTCCATCTCCCCCTAAAGTGATTGTTAGATCCAGTTTTGTAGCCTTGAGATCTTCTAGATCATCGACTTTTTTAGCTCCTTCTACCTCTACAGGGGAAACAGTATATACCTTAACTTTTTTTCCAAGTAATTTCTTGGTGACTTTTCTTACTGCATCCTCAGATTCCTTTGAACCAAATTTAGATATTAGTGCAACATTGTGAAGTTCCAATCAGAAGTACTATTCTAATTTCACTTAAAAAGCATCTGATGGGTATAAAATATTAAGAACCCCCCGAGTTTATTATAACAGAGATAAAAATGAATTATGCAAACAAAGTTTTAGTAGATACAGAAACCATTGCAAATAATCTAAACAATATATCCTTGAAAATTATAGAAGTGGATTATGACCCTGAAAATGCTTACAAACAAGGTCATCTACAAGGGGCAAGTTTAATCTGGTGGAAGAGAGACATTAATGATCCTTTAACACGTGATATAATAAGTAAATCCCAGTTTGAAGATCTTTTATCAAGAAATGGAATCACTGCACAATCCGAAGTTATTTTATATGGTGACTTTAACAATTGGTTTGCCGCTTTTGTATTTTGGGTATTCAAGTATTATGGACATGAAAAAGTCCAGATAATGAATGGTGGAAGAAAAAAGTGGGAAATTGAAAATAGATCTTACACAAAGAATGAACCCCCAATACAAAGAACGGAGTACATTGCACAACCACCAAATGAAGGACTAAGAGCATATCTCTTTGATGTAAGACGAGCTCTTGAAAAGAATGATACAGTTCTTGTTGATGTACGTTCTCCAAAAGAATTCTCTGGAGAAATAACTGCTCCCGCTGAATATCCTATGGAGCACGCTCAAAGAGGAGGACACATTCCTAGTGCAAATAATATTCCTTGGGCAAGTGTAGTAAATGACGTTGATGGGACTTTTAAGTCAGTAGAAGATATTAAAAAAATTTATGAAACAAAAGGGGTGACACCTGATAAAGATGTCATATGTTATTGTAGAATTGGAGAAAGATCTTCCCACACTTGGTTTGTTCTAAAATATCTACTTGGATATCCTCAAGTTAGAAATTATGATGGTTCCTGGACTGAATGGGGTAATATGATTGGAAATCCAATTGAAAAATAACGAAACAGGTCAAGAACTACCGATTCTAAAAAAAGGCATATTCTGTACCATACTTGATTATTCCACTGATCTCATAATGGAAGACAAGACTAAACGTGGTCTTACAGTCCAAGAAAGATCAATTGATGAGAAATATGGAGTAAATTCTGATAAAGGCATGATCTATGACATGGATGGAATTGGTCATAAGGTAGGGATCAGATGGTATTTTCCCAAAAACCAGTATGGGTTTGAAAAAGTACTTGAGTATGCAACAGAGATGGAACAGAGATATAGGAAGATCCGAGAAGAGACTTGCCCTGATTATTAGGAAGCATTTTTAAACTCTTTTTTTATATAATACACTCAGATGTCTCTCCTGCTAAAGGATAAGGTGTATACGGTTCAATCAGCTACATCAAAAAGGGGAGTCTACCCTTTGCACAGTTACAAACTTGGTCTCTACCGTCTTCCAATAAAGCTAGAAGATAGCTATGAAATTGATTCTATAGTTAGTGGATTTAAGAAAGTTTTTGAAATGGATAAATTTGCTGACAGAATTTATGCTACATATCGTTGGAAAGAAGAAAATCTACCAGACCCAGATTATAAAGGATACAAGCACATAGATCTTGAAGTTCAAGTTGAGTTAGTAACTGGAGAAGTCGTAGACATGATTTACCAAATATATCCCGTTGAAAAATATGGAGATGGTCTTTGGGTTAAAGATTACAGAAAGAAAGCTGATGCAAATGCCAAGATGATGATTGACACAATTTTGAGAAACAGTGTACTTGCTGATAAAATGATTGAGCATGCCACAAAAATAAAGCAAATGACACAAGAGCAAGCCCTTGCGGAATTGGAAGAAATGACACCATTAGCTCAGATAGTTCCAAATGCAAAACCAAAACCAAAACCAACAGCTCCTCCTCCAGGACAAGCCGTACAAGAGGTAGAGCCTGAAACTCCCTCGGGAGCAAAACCAGGTCCAATCGATGTAGATTTTAAAGCGAAGCTCAAGGTCGTTGAGACTTTTACTGCACCATCTAGTCATAAGATAAAGGTATTTGGTCACCGAAAGGGTAACGAAATACTGGGAATATGGGGGGAATTTGTATCCGTTGATTATGATATCTGTGTAGGTGATGGTGCATGCATAGATGCATGTCCTGTGAAAGTTTATGAATGGGCTGAATTTACGGGACATCCAGCTTCTGATAAAAAACCATTGATGGCACGAGAACCAGATTGTATATTTTGTTTAGCTTGTGAAAACGTATGTCCTGTTCAAGCAATAAAAATTTCAAAGAAAGGCTAGTAAAAATTCCAGCGGTACGGCTATAAAGACTTTAGAATTGAAAAACTCCACATGTTTACACATGCTATTCCTAATACCCTGACACAATTTCTTTGGAATATTTTCATAAGTATTGCAATGATAATCACTCTCTATACGTGCAATTTTTACTATTTAGTAGTAATTTCTAGACACCCAAAAAAGAATAACTCTATTGAACTAAAAGAAATTCCGACTGTTACTCTTCAACTTCCAATATATAATGAAAAATATGTTGCTGCAAGATTGGTAAATGCGGTTTGTGCATTAGATTATCCAAAGGATAAGCTCTGCATTCAGGTGTTAGATGATTCAACTGATGAGACACAAGATCTACTTGAGAATCTAGTTTCAAACTATCAAAAGAAGGGATTTGATATACACCACATCAGAAGATCAGACAGGAAAGGATACAAAGCAGGTGCACTCCGCAATGCAATGAAATTTGCAAAAGGGAATTTCATTGCTATTTTTGATGCTGACTTTATTCCGCCAACATGGTTTCTAAAAAGAACAATGTCGTATTTCTGTAAACCAAACATTGGATTGGTTCAATGTAGGTGGGGTCACGTCAACGAACAATATTCTCCACTCACAAAAGCACAAGCTCTCAGTCTTGATTTTCACTTTTTAATAGAACAAAAAGCAAAAAGCAATTCTCACCTATTTATGAGTTTCAATGGAACTGCTGGTATCTGGAGAAGACAATGTATAGAAGATTCTGGCGGTTGGCATACTGCTACACTAGTTGAAGATCTAGATCTCAGTTATAGAGCTCAAATGAAAGGCTGGAAATGTGTCTTTATTCCTGATATTGTAGTAGATGCAGAACTTCCGGTACAAATGAATGCGGCAAAAAGACAACAATTTCGTTGGGCAAAAGGTTCCATTCAATGTGCCATAAAATTACTTGGTGTTGTTTTAATTAAGAAAATTCCAGTTGATACTAAGATTCAGGCCTTTGTTCAACTTACAAGACATGTTGTCCATCCGTTAGTTCTTGCACAATTTCTGATTCTGCCAATACTTTTAGCTTCAAAAATAAATCTCTATATCATAAGTGGATTACCAGCTTTAACAATAATTGCATATTTGATAATGGGACCTGTGGCATACATCATGGTTATTAGAGGAATGTATGAAAAGAATTGGAGATCAAAGACACTTTCCTACCTATACTTGATAATCTATTCTGCTGGTATGTCGGTTAACAATACTGTGGCAGTTTTTGATGCATTTTTTGGAAGAAAGAATGAATTTTTACGTACACCAAAGTTTGGAATAATAAAGAATGATGATGATTGGAGAAACAAAGCATACGCTCTTCCATTTACTAAAACTACACTTCTTGAGATATTCTTTGGAGTATATGGTATAGTGGGAATTTTTATTGCTGTATTTTCTAATAATCCTGTATTTGCTCCAATATTGGGCATTCAGGCAATTGGCTTTTTCTACATTGCATATCTGAGTATATCTCATTCAACATTTAAAAAAGGCAAATCAAGGAGAAGAGTCGAAACAAAGGCGGAGAAAATGGCAAATAATTATTATAAAGTTGCATTGGCCGGAATAATTGGACTAATTGTATTAGGAGTGGTTATGGCCTTTGAAGAATATGGTAGTACGATTTATCCACTTGATCAATCAAGAGGAATATTACTAAGGATTCAAGCTACTTCTGATCCGCAATCTATTGCTAATGATCTCAAAATGGTTCAACACCTTTTGCCAAAATCCGGAAATCCTGTTTGGATATTTCCCACACAAGACACTGACTTTGGAATGATGCAAAAAGACCTTGATACAATGTTGTCCACAGTAGATAAGATTTCGACTACCACGCCTGATAGTGCCGCATTTCATACTGGAATGCTTAACGTTCATTATCAGTCTTCAACAATAGTATTCAATTTGCTTGATGCAACTCCGTACATGTATGCCAGTGTTTCAAACATGTTATTTGGTAGCATATGGATCGCTGTCATAATTGGAATATTTGCTCTTTTGAAGAAGAAAAAACAGTCTTTTGAATTGACAGACGAAAGTTAAGTAATATTCAATTCACGTCTTATCTCATCCACTGCTCGTATTCCAAAAAGATCACGAACCTGTTCTATTCTAATTGCTTCTTTTACAATATCTAAACCAAGTTCGGTAATCAAAAGTCTGAATACATCTGTAAACCTTATCTCCCATTTGTCTGCACAATCAAAGATCTTTGATACACTCCACTGTTTTACCTCGAGAGGTAATGGCATCTTTGTTTCTACCTCGATAGAAATACGGTCGAACAGATTTACCATATCTTTGGTTTGGTCTACCATTCTCTCAATGTCTTCTAATGTACCATATTTTGATTCAGAGCGCATTCTTATGTTTGATTGAAATTCAGATAAACGAAGCAATCCCATGACCTCGTGTGAAGTATTCTGAGATGTTTTGTGAGTAACATGACGAATATCTTGTAGCTGCTGTGAAATCTCATAGGTTTTCTTGTTAAATTCAGAGATTGATGATGAATTCATATTTAATAATTCTGCAAAGTCAGATATTTTTTCATCTAGACCTTTACTTCTTCCAAGAATGTTATCTTTGAAGTTGGTAAATTCGGAATTGATATTTCTAATATCATCACTAAGTGTAGATAGTGAATCTGTTTTCTTTATGAGAGAATCAATCTCGGTACCAATATTTCTTATCTGAGAATTCAAGCCTGGGAGCGAATCTGTTTTTGTGATCATTGTGCTTATCTCACCTTTAAGGTTCGACATGCTCTCCTCCAGTCCTGACATTTTTTCAGTTTTTGAGGAGATCTCCTTTGTATTCTGCCTTACCTCTTCAATCTCTTGATGTAAATTGGAAAGTGATTCTGTCTTAGTTGACATTTCATTTGTACTTTTTCTTAATTCTCCTATTTCATTACTGAGATTAGAAAGTGACTCGGTACGATTTGCTACATTTTTGATATCCTCCCGTATCTTCTCAGTCTTTTCTGATACATGCATTATCATTTTGGTGTTATTTCTAATAGAATCCATGCTGTCAGCAACACTCTGCATTATCTTATTAGTGTCTGGCATGGATTCTTGTTTATCCCGAATTTTGTCTACATGATCCTGAAGTTTGTTTATCTGACTGTTGATCTTGTCTATTAGATTGGAATGTGCCTTGACTTGACTCATTCCAGAAAACAGGCGTTGTGCATCTTCTTCTAGTACGTTTATTTGTCTTGAATTTTTCTGAATTTGATCAAGTGATGAGTTTACTGAAGATATCATGTCCTTTAGAGAAATCAATATCTTCTGATTCTCTGCAAATATCTTTGACATTGTCTTCACTTCGGTAGCTAAAGTTTTGGTAACATCTGAGATTGAAGACATTTTCTTGACAACATCATGTGTAGAATCTTTAGGTTTGGG
>JBGPGB010000012.1:0-14850 GCA_041483595.1 Nitrosotalea sp. | reverse complement strand
TTCTTACCTTATCACCTGAAACTAGCGAAACTTTCTTTGGGTCTGATAAGTCTACAAGAAAATTTCCTATACCTGAAATATTGTTCTCACCTATGAGTATCTTTCTTGGTAGCTCCATTGTATGAGAAGCCATGATTTTTACTTCAAACTTGGTTATTTATCGATATCCTAGATAATCCAAAGTTATTTAAGCGGGTAAATTCCAAACTGAAGTATCTCAAGTTAGGAGTAAGTTATTTGTCAGACTATATCGAACAACACACATACCACGGAACAACTACAGTAGGAATAAGCTGTACTGACGGAGTAGTCTTGTGTGCAGATATGAGAGCAAGCGCAGGATATTTTATAGCAAATAACAACACAATGAAGATCCAAAAGATAGATAATCATGCAGGAATGACAATTGCAGGTGGTGTTGCAGACGCACAAAATGTTACTGACATGTTGCGATATCATTCAAACATACATAGAATAGAAAAACAAGAATATCTTCCAATCAAGTCAATTGCAAGACTTGCATCGCTGATCTTCTTCCAAAATAGATACTATCCATTTGTAGCTGATATACTAGTTGGAGGATACGACAAGCAGGGTCCAGCACTTTACAACATAGATATGTTCGGATCACTTGATAAAAAAACATACGTAACAACAGGAAGTGGTTCTCCAGTAGCATATGGTCTCTTGGAAAGTGAATACCGTGATGGCCTAACAGTAGAAGAAGGAAAAATAATTGCCCTAAGAGCGGTAAAAGCTGCAATCACAAGAAACATCGGAACAGGTGATGGAATTAATGTCGCAATAATCGACAAGCAAGGATACCAACTCTTAACAAAAGACCAGAAAAAGGCCATAATTACGCTTTAGTGATTTAATGCAAAGAAAACAAGCACAACGTGAATTATCTCCAGCCCAAAACATAATGGCAACAATACTGCAAAGTATCCCAAAAGAAGCTGATGTAACCAAGATAGATTATGAAGGACCTAGGATTGCGATTTATACAAAGAATCCAAAATATCTGATGGAGCATAACGAAGTAATCTCTAACATGGTTAATGTTATCAAAAAAAGAATTGTGGTTAGAACAGAAGAATCAATTAGAAAGAATGAGGAGGAATCAAGACAGATTCTAACTCAAATGCTTCCGAAAGAGGCAGAACTTGGAGGAACTTTCTTTGATACTGCAACAGGTGAAATGACCGTTGATGTGAAACGTCCCTGGCTTCTTAATAATCCTGAAGCCTTTAACATGCCCGAACTTGTCTCAAAGACTGGCTGGAGAATACGAATCAGAAAGGCAACTACAAGTCAGTCATCTACAATTCAAACTATCAACTATAACCTCAAGATCTCCTCAACTGAGAGGAGTAAACACCTCAGACAGGTTGGTGAGCAAATATTCAGACCAAAACTCTCTGAGGATGCAGAAGTTTCATTGATGACGTTAGGAGGATTCAGTCAAGTCGGAAGGTCTTGTATGCTACTTACTACTCATGAAAGCAAGATCCTAATTGATTGTGGTATAAACCCAGGCGCAAGAAGTCCAATAGAGGCATATCCCCGCCTTGACTGGCCAAATATTACACTAGACGAACTTGATGCTGTAGTAATTAGTCATGCTCACCTAGATCACACAGGATTCCTGCCTGCTTTGTTCAAGTATGGCTACAAGGGACCTGTCTACTGTACAGAACCAACCCTCCCTATGATGAACCTAATTCAGCTTGATGCGATCAAAGTTGCAGCTGCACAAGGTAGAGTCCCTCTATATTCAGAGCGTGATGTCAAACAGGTCATGAAACAGACTATTCCGTTATCATATGGAACTGTTACTGATATCTCACCTGATATCAAACTAGTATTCTCAAACGCAGGACATATTTTAGGTTCTGCGAGCTGTCACTTCCATATAGGAAATGGTAATCATAACTTTGTCTACACAGGTGATTTAAAATATGGTAAATCAATGCTCTTTGAGAGCGCTTCCTGGAACTTTCCAAGAGTTGAGACCTTACTAATTGAAAGTACTTACGGTGCAAAAGAAGACATCCAATCAACAAGAGAAGAAGTTGAAGCAGCGTTTATCAAATCAGTAAATGAGACACTACGAAATGGTGGAAAAGTATTGATTCCAATTCCTGCAGTAGGTCGTGCACAGGAGCTAATGATGGTAATTGATCAATACATGAAACAAGGACAACTGATGGAAGCTCCTGTATTTACAGAAGGAATGATCTCAGAGGCAACTGCAATTCATGAATCTTATCCAGAGTATCTTGCACGAGAACTTAGACAAAAGATCCTTGAGACCGACGATAATCCTTTTGATTCTGAATATTTCACAAATATTGAACATTCTGATGCAAGAGAAGAGCCACTACGTGAAGGTCCATGTATAATCCTGGCAACATCTGGTATGTTAGAGGGTGGACCAGTACTTGAATACTTTAAAAATATTGCACCAGTTCAGAAAAACAAGATCTTGTTTGTATCATACCAAGTCAATGGTACTTTGGGAAGAAGAGTTCTTGATGGTTCTAGACAAGTTTCTGTTGTTGGAAAAGATGGAAAAATAGAAGTAATCAATATAAATTGTTCAACCGAAAAACTTGATGGATTTAGTGGTCACAGTGATTATAACCAATTAATGTCATATATCCATAGGCTACGACCAAAACTTAGAAGAGTAATTGTAAATCATGGTGAGCGACGCAAGTGCGAAAATTTGGCAAGCTCTGTACACAGAATGTTTAGAATTGCAACAACCTGTCCACAAGTACAAGAAGGAATCAGATTACTTTAGATCGTACTCGGCTCTCCAGATCTTTACTCCTGATGGAGTAACAATAATTCTTTCTTCGCCAAGTCTTGCAATATCAGCATCGGCATTTTTAGCAATGTTGTAGATCTCTTCTACTGCCTTTCTAAGCTCATCCACATTTTTTTGTGCAAGAGGGGTTACCCTCAGAACTAATATCATTCCCTTTTTGATATCCTCCTTTACACTATGGACATCACTATAATCCCTCAAAGTTATTGCCTTGAGGTATGTGGGAGCCTTTTGTGTTTGCATACCATTTGTAAGCGATCAACTCCCTCAAAAAGTCTTTGTAGTCAACTGCAATTCACTGATTAGCTTGTATGACTAAATCCTATACTGAAGGTACTCTGATTCTGCAATTGAACCAGTAGAAATCTCTAATTTTTTATCCATCTTTTCTGTTAGTACTATGCATTGTAGATCCTTTGGTGCATCAGAATATCGGAGTGTGATAGCTGCAGCTAATTTGAGATTTTTTTCAGAATCATCACCACGTAACATTGAGATCGGACCCACATGGTCCTTTGTATCAAACAACACATCTCCAGGTAACGCAAGAGCTTTTATCATTTCGTTTTCATCTTTATGTCTTCCAACAATAAGTTTTGTTTTCTTATCAAATCTAAAATGTCTCCCAATCTTTAAAAGATCAATGTCATTTGTTGTTGGTGTCTCGGTATAATGAAAAAGATCTTTTGCTCTAATTGCAAATGCTGGATCTGTAAGTAAACATCCACCACCTGCATTTGGCGGATTCTCAAACCCAAATTCTTGTGCCATCTTCAGTTGTTCTTTTCTTGATCTGCCCTGGATCATTCCAAGATTTTCTCTTTTGATGATACCATCAATTTCAGGTTGTGTTGGTGGTAACAAAGCAGCAGACAGCGGTCTAACTATAATTCCTTCAAGTCCAGATTCTTTTTCTATTATTCGTAGTGCTGGAGCAAATTGACTCATTGGTCTTTGACCTAAAACTTCACCTGATATGATAAATTCTGCACCAATATCATCCATTACTTTTTTGCCAGCTTTGAACATCATTGATCTACAATCAATACATGGATTCATACCAGACCCAAAACCATGTTTTGGTTTTTTTAGCATCTCGATATAATCATCACCAAGATATACTGTTTTGAGCTCAACACCTAACATGTCTGCAGTCTCTCTGATTTCAAATCCGCAGCCTCTCCCACAATCAAAATCACAAAATGGAGTCTTGATCGCAACAGCAGTAACATCAAATCCTTGCTTTTGCATCATTTTCACCGCTAATCTGCTATCAAGTCCTCCTGATAATAATGCTACAACTTTCTTTTTCTCTTCCACAAGTCCAGAATGTCTTTTTCCAATATCTAAACCTTCCAGCAAATATAAAATAGTAAAGCGCCAGAGTTGTTGTATTGAATCAACGTAGAAAAAATCTGCTAAAATATTGTACTAATATTGGATGTGATACTTTGGTTGCTTTTGAGCCTGAAAATCTATTTTACATGACCGGCTTCTGGGGTGAAGCAATTGGAATATTGGATAAAAATGGCTGTACTATTGTATCTCCCGAGCTTGAAATGGGTCGTGTTAAAGAAGAATCTATTGACTGTGATGTGGTCAAATCAGAGCGTGGGAAGGGCTCTCTTACTACACTTGTTAATGTGTTAAAGGGAAGAAAAGTGTGCACAGATAGTGATAGTTATAGTATAATGGAAAGCCTAAGGAGGTCTTCACTTCCCGCCGTAAGATCTTCCACTGATCCATTTTATCATGCAAGAGAGATAAAAGATTCTGAAGAGGTTACACTACTAAAAAAAGCATCTTCGATATTGGATGAGATGTTTGAGATGTGTGAAGATGAGCTAATGATAGGCCAGTCTGAGGCTCAACTTCAAACCCAATTAATGGAATACGCAATGGAGAGAGGCATGTTTCCTACAGGATACAAATCATCTCTAAACCCGTTGATCATTGCAGGTGGTCCTAATGGTTCTCTGCCACATGCACAGGTAACTGAAAGAAAATTCAAAGGTGGAGATATGATTGTAGTTGATCTTACCTTGCGATACAAGGGATATGTTTCTGATGCAACTAGAACCTTTGGGCTAGGTTCAATATCAACAGAGGCAAAGAAAGTTTATGAAATTGTACGACAATCACAAGAAGCTGGACTCAAAGCTGTCAAACCAAATGTATCATGTAAATCGGTAGATGATGCTTGTCGTAATGTAATTGAAAAGAAAAAATATGGAAAATTTTTTATTCATTCAACAGGTCATGGAATTGGTCTTGAGGTTCACGAGCTTCCAAATCTTGGTCCATCAAGTAAGGCAATTTTGTCAAAGAACATGGCAATAACCGTGGAGCCAGGAATTTATATTCCGCGAAAGTTTGGTGTTCGAATTGAAGACTCTGTAATTGTTGGCAACAAAGTAGAAGTTATGCACAAGTTTACAAAAGATTTGATTATAATTTAATTAATTTTCTTGAAAAAATCATTACCGAGATTAGTGCAACAATTAGAACAAGTGGTACAATAGGAAATTCTGGAACTACATGTGTTCCATATATTGAGATCTCATCTGTACCTATGGGAAAACTAATTGCAACAGTTCTTACATCATTGGTTTTTGTTTCATTAAACTTGAGAATTTGGTTACTTGCTGATATCAGATAAATATCATCACTACCATCTGCCTTTTTTGCATCAATTAATCCGCGTGGTAAGTTCAAAGATAAAGAACCTCCTGTTTTTGATTCTAACTGTATTTGTAAAGAAAATGTTTCTGGGCTAACGCTTGTTCCAAGAACCTTGCCACCAACAATATTGTAACTAATAGAATAATCAGTCTTTGTCACAGGTAGAGTACCTCCTGAGGATTCTATTACAGGTGGAGGTGGATTGTTATTTACTAGAATAAATGATGCCTCAGCTGAAGGATTTCCAGTACCTGCAGAATTAATAGCAGAAACACGATAAGTGTAGGTATTAGCTATAAGGCCTGTGTGAAAGTACAAAGTTGTAGTTCCTGTATTTGTTGTAAGGACTGAATATGATCCAGAGCCAACCTTGAATTCAACTTTATATCCTATGACTGGCGGTTTGCCGTTACTTGATGGCGCAGTCCAGGACAATTGTATGCTTGATGCGGAAGTCTTTGTTACATTAAGTCTAGTTGGTGGATCTAGAATAGCAGCTGGTTGTGGTGTTGTCGTAGGAGTAGTAGAGGGTGTTGTTGATGTTGAAGTAGGTGGTACAGATGTACTTGTCGGGGTTGCAGAAACTTCTATAGATGTATTGCTTTCAACACCACCTGTAAAAAGGGCTTTAACAACAAAGGTGTAGGTTTTACCTGTCTTTAAATTCTTGATAGCATAACTTGTTGTTATGCCAGTGTTATCTACTATAGTATCAAAGATACCTGAAGACAATTTCTGATCAATCATGTATCCACCTATCAGTTGTCCATAAGTTTCTGAAGGTGCAACCCATGATAGATCAATCTCAGTTGGAGAAACAGCAGTAGCAGTTACTCCAGTTGGTACGAATGTCTTTGTGGGTGTTGCAGAAGCCTCATTTGATGGATTACTTGTACCAATAGAATTGATGGCAGATACACGATATGTGTAAGTTGATCCTGCTATCAATCCTGTATTCAGATATGATGTTGATGAACTTGCAGTGTTTACAACTAGTATACTATATGCACCAGAGCCAATCTTGGCTTCTATTTTATAACCAATTATTGGAGATCCGCCGTTACTTGACGGAGTAATCCATTTTAAACTAATACTTGTTGGTGAAGCAGCAGTTGCACCAAGACCCGTTGGAGTATATGGTGCGGAACTTACCTGTGTTGGAACTGCAGAAACTATATTTGATGAATTACTTGTACCTACTGAATTAATTGCAAATACTTTGTATGTGTAAGTATGACTTGATACTCCTGTATGAGAATAACTTGTAGAGGTACTAGCTGAATTTGACACCAAATCAGTAAAGATTCCAGAATCAATACTGGATTGGATTTTATATCCTGTGACTGGAGGACCTGCATTAATTGTAGGTGGATTCCAAGATAAGTTAATCTGAGTTAGTGAATTTGATGTAGCTGCAAGTCCGGTTGGTGGGTTTGGAGAAATGTGTTGAGGTGGTTTGGAATTACTTGTCGGAGTAGCTACTACCTCTGAAGATGGCTGACTTGTACCAATGGAATTTATTGTGGAAATCCTAAAAATGTAAGTTTTACCAGTAGCAAGAGATGTGCTAGTATACGTTGTAACATTGCCAGGTGTGGCTAAAGTAGAATAACTTGATGTAGTGATTTTATACTCTATTATATATCCTGTAATGGGAGAACTTCCATTGTTTTGAGGGGCAAACCAATTAAAACTTACACTGGTTGGAGATATGGGTATTGCTGAAACACCTGTAGGTGGATCAGGAACAGTTGCTGCCTGAGCATTTGGGATAATTAAAAACAAAATACTTGGTACCAGAACCATTGTTAGTATAATTAGAGCCGATTCTCTTTTGTTCCTGATATTTGATACAAAATTCAACTATTTCTCTATCCTATGTTATGGTTTTTAGCAATTACTGATAAATTGTATGAAAAAGTAATTTGATTTAATGATGAAATCTTTAGCTTATCTGGTTAAATTATTAGGAAACGACAATTTTTAGAGACAAATAATGTCCATCTCAAATATATGCCACATTTTTGAGATTTTATCAATCTAATGGGATCCCTTTTGGATGTCATTACCTCTAGAGATTTTATCTCTATAAAATAAAGAAAAAAGGAGATTATTGATGTGCGTTAACGGTGTAACTCACTTGGAAGGGAGTTGTATTCTTTGTATGCACAGCAATAGCATTTCCTGAGAATTGCCATGTGCCCATTTGTGTTCCTGGATCTACAAATACCAAAGCAAACCATGTCTTTCCATCCAATGTGTAAACTAGTTGTCCTTTCTTATCAGCAGGATCAATTGGACCTATCAATGAAACCAACTGGATTTTTTCTGAAGCAGAATATGTCAGAGTTCCATAATATGGTTTATCGCTTGGAGGAAGAATCAACGCTAATTGATGACTCTCATGTCCTTGACCTGGATCTTGAACTGATGTTAAGGTACCAGATTTCACGGTGTCAGATGGAGTTGATTCCGTATAGCTAACAGAGTAGCTTACGGTAAATGGTGTTGTGTCTGAATAATGTATTGCCAATGCATTTCCTGTAAATGCAAAAGTACCAGTGCTTTGTTTAAGATCTACCAAGGTAAGTCCGAATTTGGTAGTCCCATCAGTTGTCCATATTGGTTGACCTTTATCTTCACTACTTCCAAGTGGACCTGTTAGTTCAACTATTTGGATTGGTTCAGAAGAAGTCCATGAGATCATACCGCTATAGATTTTGTTACTAGGTGACAAAATTATTGCAAGTTGATGAGATTCATGTCCTTGACCAGGATCTTGAACTGATGTCACTGTTCCAGTTTTGGTAGTCCATGTTGGAGATACCATTATTGGCATAGATGGCATGTTTTGTGCTGCCGGCGGTATAGGAGTAGTCTGAGTTGGTGTTTGAGTTGGAGTAACAGTTTGAGTTGGAGTAACAGTTTGAGTTGGTGTTGTTGGCACTTGAGTAAGTTTCTGAGCATCATTTATCCTTTGGACCATTGCTTGATGCTCACCTGGTGCACAGATGTGGTCCCCACAAACTTTACTGTTTCCAAAACGAGCTGTTGTATGGCTATCATCCCACGTATTCTTTGTAAGTGCATTTGCAGCTGGTAATGTTGATGCTGCAACAGATGTCAGAAGAATTGCCGTTACGAACAGTACTGCATGAATTTTTGACTTCATTACCATGGATCTCTAACGCACTTATAAAAAAATACCTATTTTCTCATCTAATCGCTACTCGGGAATGGGGTTTTTAGGAATTGCTGTTAAATTATATAAAAAAGTAATTTGATTCCTTAATGACCATATTTCCTCTTTCTCTATCATTAAGAATCGCATGTACCGAATCTAAGCCAATTTTTTTTAAATGACATTTATGTTGTGATCCCAAACATGAATTGTCTTTCTACAAAGGTGAGTCTCATCAATGCTAGCTGTAATGTAGGTTAGAAATAACCATGTTGATAGCTGAATCCCCCGGACTCAACCTATGATTCAGAAATTATAATCACCTTAGCTGGATTGCAATTGTTCATAATCATCTAGCAATTTATTCTCTATCTCATTTCTGATAAATTTTACAATTTTCAATTTACTTTTCCAACCAGAATTAACAACTCTAGTTCCATCGATGATAAAGACATTATTGTAATCAGGATTTTTCTGGTATCTTTTACTTCCTATATCGTTTGCAATCACAAGATCACAGCCTGATTGATCCATCTTTTCGCTTGCTTCTTTTATTAAATCTCTTTTTGAAATATTAGTTTCTGCCTTGAAGCCTACAAGAAAGACATCATTCTGAATTTTTTTAACATCATCAATCATTTTGGATACTCTTTTTAACTTCACGACTATTCTAAGAAGATCGCTATTGAGTTTAGTTCTCCTTGGTTTTTCTGGTATATAATCAGAAGCTGCTGCAGCAAGTATTACAATATCTAATTTCTGTCTCATCTCTTTTCTTAGTGCATCTCTCATTTCACTACTAGTCTTAACTCGTATTACTTTGGTACCTCTGGGTGGAATCTCTGTTCCAGGGCCATAAATCAAAGTCACTTTGGAACCGGCTGAGATAAATTCTGATGCCAATAAAACCCCCGTCTTCCCTGTACTTTGATTTGTAATTACTCGTACTGGGTCTATGTATTCTATAGTGGGACCAGCAGTAATGAGTACTCTTTTTCCTTTGAGAACCGGAGATGAGCCAAACTTTTGTAATACATTATCAAGTATCTCCTCAGGTTCTGCAGCCTTGGCCTTTCCTTCAACAAAACTTGGAGAAATAAATTCAACTTTATTTTTTAGAAATTCTATATTTTTTACAACTGCCGGATTTTCATACATTGCCTGATGCATTGCAAGGGCTATAACAATTGGAATCTTGGAACCCAATCCTACGCTCAAAACAGTAGATATTGGAGTATCATCAATCCCATTTGCTAATTTACCAAGTGTATTTGCAGTACAGGGATAAACCACAATCAGATCAGACTGTTTGTAATCCGCAACCTTGATGTGTTCCAAATCTCCAGTTAATTTTGTTATTACTTCATTTCCTGTTGCCCACTTGAAGTAGCTTGGTTTTATCAGATCAGTTGCAGCTTTACTTGTAACACAAGTAACATCTGCACCATGTCGCATAAGTAATCTAGTCAATTCAATTGATTTGTATGCGGCAACACTCCCTGAAACACATAAAATGATTTTCTTTCCTGAAAGCTCTACACCATCAGAACCTACGATATCAAGTGAGGGGTGTTTTTTAGACAAGTTCTTTTTTCAACCTTTCAAGTTCAGATTTATCCATGGAAAAAGAGTGTTCTGTACCAGGGAACTTGCCTGATACTACATCGTTTTTGTAAGACTCTACAGCTTTTACAATATCAGAAGATAACTCAAGATATCTTTTTGCAAACTTTGGTTTTATTTTTTCATATAATCCTAAAACATCGTGTACTACAAGCACCTGTCCATCACAGTCAGGTCCAGAACCAATACCTATTGTTGGTATGCGAATAGAACTTGTAATCAACTTTGAGACCTCTTTTGTTACCATCTCAAGTGCTATGCTGAATACACCTGCCTCTTCAAGAGCTTTAGCTGATTCTATTAGTCTGATAGCTGCATCCTTTGTCTTTGCTTGCACCTTGTAACCTTCTTGTAATGTTGTAGTCTGTGGTTGAAAACCTATATGTCCCATTACAGGAATTCCAATCTCTACAATTGCATGTATGATATCTTTAATCTCAACTCCACCTTCAAGCTTTACCGCATCTGCTCCTGATTTGATTAGTCTCCCAGCATTTTCAATTGCTTGTGATTTACTTGCCTGGTATGACATGAATGGCATGTCTGCAACAACCAGAGCATTTTGTCTACCCCTTGCAACTGCTTCTGTGAAAAGACACATCTGTTCCATGGTAACAGGAATTGTATTATCGTATCCTAACATAACCATGCCTGCACTATCACCCACTAGTAACATGTCAACACCTGCCTTATCACAAAGATGAGATGTGGTATAATCATATGCAGTGATAACTGTAATCTTTTTGGAATTTTTCATTGATAAAATATCTCTAACAGATTTAGGCATTAGCCATTCTCCTCAAGTTTTTTCTTATGATAATGATTGATTTGTTCAAGTTTTTTTTGTTATCAAATTTGGGATTCTCATCTAGATCTTTTTTTGATAATCTCTTGCAAATATCAATTAGAATATGCATTCCTCGTATGACATTATCTACAATTGTGATATCTGCAGTTTGTGCAGTTCGTGACATTGGATTCAAATCAAATGCAATTACTTTTTTTCCTAACTTCTTTAGGGCAATTGTCCTATCTCCATCTTCTAATGAAACAAGTATAACATCTGCAGAAAATATTCCACGCTTGTCTACAATTCTTCTTGCACTGTCAAGCTTTGGGATTCTCTTTAAAAATTTAGGTTCAATTCCAAGTATTTCTCTAGCACCATTCTTTTTGAGAGCCTGGGCAATTGACTTTTTTCGTTTCTCACTTGCGTAAAACAGATTTACCTCAATTTTTGCGCCTGTAATCCTAGATAATTCAACTATTCCCTTTGGACAAAGGGCAGCAAAGTTACCATTTACAGATATCACTGGAGATTTAGCAGTGAGAAGAAACTGGGCTGCAGCCTTTATTGCCTTGTGAGAAGTCTTTGTTGTTTTTTCCCCAATGAGATAATCAAACATCTCGCCTCTTCCATGAGCCAAAAGACCCTCCTCTACAACTAGACCATCTCTGAATCCATGAACAATTTTTTCTCTGATATGCAGAGATGCAGCCCTAGGATGTGTTTTTGGGATTAACACTAGGAAACTCTAACTCCGCTCTTGTCTATTTCAGTCTTGATTATTATTCCATCATATCTTTCTAAAATTTTTATTACTTGTGACTCTCTTATTTTTGGCACTAACGTAAAAACAGTCTCTCCAAACATTGCAACTCCTGACTTGAATCCATTTTGGGCCAGATCATCAATTACTTGATGCATTTGTTTGGTTATGAAACCAACATACTTTGCAAATTCAAGTGACATGTCCAAAAATTCCATCTGATCTCTGGATTTAAGTAATTTTGTAACCATTTTTCCTCCAAGACCGTTTATCTTTGAGAGTTCAGTCTTGATGAATTGTTTTGTTGAAATGGGAGAAAAGCAAATTACAATTGCAGAATAATCTGTGTGAATCTTGTGGAGGCTTCCAATCCCTGGAGCTCCATGTTTTGTTCTAATTTCAAATCCTCCATGATATGATGACAAAACTGTTCCAAGTCCAGTCTTACAATGAATCTCAGCATTATGAGCAATCTGTCCTATTTTTGTTCTTGATAGATCGGTTTCAAGTGCCTTGTTTAATGCAAACGCCAGACTTAGTGCAACAGCACCACTTGAGCCAAGACCATAACCGACTGGAATTGTAGTATCATGTTCAATATCCAAATAATAATTTCCATTTACAATTTTAAAAAATTCTTTAACAACAAATTCTGAAACCTGAGTGTTATCAGACTTGTAACCAGTAACTGTAATTTTAAATCCTGGTTTATCAGAGCTTGTTACCTTGACTTTTGTAGTTACACCTTCTTTGATACAAAATCCAGCGCCGATTGAACCCTTTTGCTCAGGCTCCTTTGGACCTACTTCGGCTTTGAAAAATCCTGTAATGTGACCTGGTGCAAAGGCTTCTGCGTGCATAACTAGCTTAAACTTATGAAAAAATATAAAAATGATCATTAAATAATATAAATTAGTATAAATTGACTAAATTTATTCGGCGCCTGCAGAGAATAGGAAGTAGTATCCTAGTATCACTTCCAATAGAATGGGTTCAAGCAAACAAACTTGAAAAAAGTGATGAGGTAGAAATTGAAATAGGTACTAACAGTGTCTCAATCACCCCAACTGGTGGTAGCAGACCTCCAAATGAAGTGGTAATAGAATATCCAGTCTCAAAACAAGAAAACATTAGTGCATATGTTACAGGAGCATATCTACTTGGATATGATATAATAAAGATAAGAGGAAAATCAACAATTTCAGTGGAGGACAGAGAGAAGATCAGAGGACTGATGCGTAGACTTGTTGGAATGGAAATAATTGAAGAGGATGCGTCAAATGTTAATGTACAATTTCTGTTAGATGCAACAACTTTGAGTCCAGACAAGATCCTAAAGCGAATGAGCTCAATTGTACTTGGAATGTTTCGTGATACAATATCCTGTATTACATCAGATGACAAGTCAGTATTGCAGACAATGCCAAGCAGAGATGATGAAATAGACAGACAGTATTTTTTGCTTGTAAGATTGATTAGAAGTGCAATGGTTGACAAGAAACTTGCCACAGCACTAAATCTAGGAAACATCGATATCTTGGATTATAGAGTAGCTGCAAACTTGCTTGAAACTGCCGGTGATACAATTGTCGAGCTTGCACATTCCATTTCAGAGTTGCCAATATCGAAGATTGATATGAAAAAACTCTATGATACTGCTACTGAAATTGAAAATGTACATGAAAAAGCAATTACATCCTTTATTGAAAATAATAGAAAACTTGCGATTGAAGCAATAACACTTCACAGGAATTATCAAAAAAAGATCTCAAGTGTTGGTTCTTCACTTGATCCAAAAAAGCAGGGTTCAATTCAATTACTAAATCTTGTATTTACTTTTGAAAAATTGTCAAGATGCTGGGCAGATGTTGCTGACTTGGTAAAACCTGTCTATACGTGATATTTCTTTTTTATGGCATAGGTCAATACGGCACATATCGTCTTTGAATCCGTGATTTTCCCAGACATTATCATTTTGATTACCTTTCTGAAATCGATTTTAACAACAGACATTATTTCATCATGGTCAAGCTTCAAACTACCCACTTTCTTGATACCTGATGCTACGTAGCAATTTATGATTTCGGTATTGTATCCAATTGAAGGATAGTACTTGATTAAAGGGGTCATCTTCTTTGCCGTATGGCCTGTCTCTTCCCGAAGCTCTCTGTAGGCACACTTTAGAGGTTTTTCTCTCTTCTCAAGTGTTCCGGCAGGAATCTCAAGCACATATCCATGAGGATATCTGTGTTGTCTTACCAGTAGTAATTTACCATCCTCAATTGCAAGTACAGCTGCAGCTCCTGGATGCTCTATTACTTCTCTCGTAACTTTGCGTTTGTTAATGGTTAATGTGTAAAGACTCAGTGAGAGAACTCTGCCTTTGAAGACATTTTTTCTCATTTTTTAAAATTATGAAATAATAAGTTATGAATGTATCTCAGACATCAAATGCAATTTCTTTGATTTCTTTGCCTCTGCAATTGCTTCTCTTGCCCATTTTTGTGGAAATGTTATGGTCTTTGGCATGAAAAGATCAACTGACTGTATTCCTTCAATATCGTGTACCTTACTAGCAAGATCATCCATCTTGTATAAATTATCCGTATACATGAATAAAACAATCTGGTTCATATGTAGAAAAGGTTTTTGCAAGAATGATTCTGAAAATACTTTAGCAAGTTTTGAAACAGTCTTTTTTACATCATCTTTTACTCCGACCAAAATTGCAAATGGAATGAACTGTCCCATATTTTTTGGATTGTATATTAATGTAAATTGTATTGCTTCATCGATTTGCAATTTTTCCAGTGAACGAGTTATAGTCTTTGTTGAAAAGCCAGACTTTTTTGCAATATCTTCTATCTTTAATCTTGGATCCTTTAGCAAGATATCAATTATTTCAATATCGGTTTTTGTTAGATCTGATCTTATTTCTGGATTTTTTGCCTCAAAAACACTAAGAACTCTGACATCAT
>JBGPGB010000011.1:0-14879 GCA_041483595.1 Nitrosotalea sp. | reverse complement strand
GTATACCTTCAGACCAATCATTTTAATTTCTTTTATCTTGAGACCTGCATCTTGAATTGTTTTTCTGATTGTCTCAAGATCATGATGTTCAGAAGACCAAGTAAACTTGAGTATGCCAATTTTAAAAATATTCATTTTTGATGGTCTTAAAAGAACAGGAAGGGCGAGTATGACTAATCCATCTTTCTTTAGAACACGTTTTGATTCCAATATGAATTCATTAATTGGCTTAAAGTGTTGTGCTGATTCCAAAGCTATTATTCTATCAAAAGATTCGTCGGCGAGTGGTATCTTTGTTGCAGTTGAATTTAGTAAGTTGATTTGATGTCTACCTTCTTCATGAATCTCATTGAGCCGATTTCTTGCCAAATTGAGTTGATTTGAATTTATGTTCAAGCATGTTATGTTGAGATTGGGATAACTTTGTTTCCAAAGTAATGCAGGTTCTGAAAAACCGCTTCCAATGTCTAGAATTTTTCTTGCATCTGACAGTTCTGCAATATTGCCTACCATATTACAAAGATTTGTTTGTGCATCAAGTGGATCTTTTGTACTGTTATCCCAATATCCAAAGTTGAGAAAATTTCCTCCTGTTGAAATCTGCATAAGATTTGAAAGATAATTGTAAAGATTTACGACGTCGCGCTCACTACGTCTTAATGTCCATAAGATTACATCAATCGGATTTGGACTATTCAATATGAAAAATGTGTCAAGATTGGGGGCTATTAAGATATGAATTCTAACATGAATCTTGTTGAAATTCTATAATTCTTGATCTTTTTATTTGGCTTGTGAATGAGTACTGTTATGGAAAAATGTGATTCCAGAACTAGGGCATACAAAAATGGAAAGACATTTGATCAATGTCGAGAGATTGCAAATGTACTGTCATTAGAATTACAAGAAAAAATCAAGCACACTGGTCCAGTGGAGTGGGATATAATTTTAGAGTCTGCTCAACACGATGAACTAGTATACAAACTCACTCTAAAGCATCTTAGACAAAGTGGTTATGATATTGGAGACTGGAAAAGACCACTAGTGACAAAAACTAGCGGTTAGGGTAAGGCACAGTTTTCACCCTGTGACTTTTGTATTCTCCTAGTCATTATGAGGGGAGTTGCAAGCAGAATTGGAATTGATATTGCAATGAAGATTGTCTGGATTTCTGCCTCAAAACTTGTCATAAATAATGTAAATGTAGTAGCTCCTGCCCCAAAACCAAAGAGCATAGTAAAAGCTGTTCCTGCACATGTTGGGCATCCGACAAAAAGTCCAGTTATGGCTCCAAATGCTCCTAATTTTCCTCCACTTTTTGCAATAGAAAACACAGCTGACGATATTGCAAAATTCAAACCAACCAAGAATGATACTGCAACTAGCAAAAGCAAATTCAATGGAATTATTTGTAATCCTACATGTTCAGTGAAAAAAGCAAAAATCATTGGCATGTAACCCGGTAGGTCACAGCACGGGGAGATCTCAATATGAGGAGGTTTTGGAAATCCATAATCTGTGGCGTTGATATCAGGTTTGTAAATTATTACCCCTGAAGTAAAAGCAAAGAATATTCCATAGCCTATTGCACTAATTACAAAAATTTGTTTTGCTCTCTTGTTGTTTATTGTATTCGCGATGATTGAAGAAATGGTTGAATCTGGGATTGTAATCTTTATTCTGTACCATTTGTAAAGTCCCCATCCTATTGCAACAAATGATGCTAACAAAACAACATACGTTGCAACTGCCAATCTCTGTAATGCGGGCATTGCAGCAGGAGTAATTATTAAACTGTTATTTTTTGCATATGCTAAAAAAGAAACAGCTATAGCAAGAAAGCCTACTAGTATGAGTGCAATGTGTGAGCAGCCGAGTACCTTTTGTTTTTCCACTTGTCAAAAGTCTTTATCCTGACATTAAATTCTATCTCAAAATTTACCCAAAGTGTTTATCTTTGATGATTTGGTTATACCTACTAATCGTGAAAATAGACGAACCTCAAGATTCTGATTATGCCGAGACCAAGATAACCCATGTTGGTTTTGTAGATCCATATGGTGTTGAAGGACTTTTGATATTAAGTTCAGTTGATGGTAAAGAATTTCACATGCGCGCCTTCTCAGGCGAAGTGGCAAAACACATCTCCAATTTTATTGAGGGTCAACGAGGAGCAATCCCTACTATCTATAACATGGTTGAAGAGATTGCTGAACTCAATGAACTTGTTTTAGTAAAAATAAAAGTTTACGAAAGTGGAAGTGTTTTACGTGCAAATGTTTACTTTACTGGAAAAAATGATCTTGTAATGCGTAATTATCGTGCATCTGACGCAATAGCACTGGCCTCATTTTACAATCTTCCTATCTTGGTTAGGAAAAATCTCTTGAAAGAAAAAATGGAAGCCTAGGTCAATACTTGATCTAATTTTCCTTCTTGCTGTGCCCGTCTAATTTCCATGGCAATTCTGCGTCCAACACCGAAAACTTTCCCATACTTGTATTTGGTATATGGACTGGTTGTGGCAAGAATGGGATTTCCAGGTACTCGCAATGATACGTCATAAACAACAATGTCCAAATCGCGTGTTATTACACTCTGCAAGGAAAATGGACCAATGATTCCAGGCGCATATTCCTTTTTTACAGTAGTAACAAACTTGTCGCCTATTTCTATGACCTTTTCAAGCAGGGATTCTCTGATGCTTGCAGGTGTATGTCCTACCTCAATATTTTGTAATTCAATGTTTGTCTCCAACTGTTGTTTTGCAGGTAGTGATACAAAGTCATGAAGATTAGTCTGTAGTCTCCTTTCAATTCCTAAAAAGTCCACTTCATCTGATATTGGAGTGTGAAAATAATTGAAGTTAAAGTAGGTGCCTATGACAAATTCTTCTATGCTTGCAGTCTTGAGGGCTTCTCTTGAGATTAATCCTTGTCTTATCTTGGTCTCAGTCTTGTCTTTGTATTCTGCATATGATGATACATTAAAAAAAGCCCTTTCCAACTTGCGTTTCTTTTCTTGAACTTTTACTATGACTGGCCTGTCAATGTCTTTTGGATCTTTGAATAATCTTGGAAATCGTATCTTTGCTTTTTGAAGTAAATAATATTGGTTTTTTTTGTTAGCTCGTTCTTCTGCTTGAAATAATGCGCGATTTCCAAACAAGGGAACTTTGAATTTGTTCTCTACTCCCTCATATCCTAAATACGCCGTAAGTGCCCTGTGTGGAACAACTATCGTACTTGAATCTCTAAGCCTTGTCTGAATCTTTGGGGACAGCATCTCTTGGAACTTGTTTACCATGATAATTTCGTCTGCTAGTCTTGAAAATCTCTTGTAAGGAATCTCTCTTCCTTTCTGGCATACTACGATTGTCTTAAAATTCTCATCTTTTGCACCATCCATTACCTCAAGTGCGGAATGGCTCCCAAGTACTCCGATGACAGGCTCGGAATACTCACTGATGATATCTTGAATCTCTGATTTTTTTATCACGCGGTATCTATTTTACTTAGGTAAAAAAGCGTTATCTAAGATAAAAGCTGTTTTGACTGTACTCTTAAGGGTGGATTAATTACTTGAGATCTTCTTTATCTTTGAACTCTTTTAGTTCTTTTTCTGATTCAATTTTACCTTTCTCAAATTCACCTTTTGCCTTTCCGAATGTTCTTGCTAACTCTGGGATCTTTTTTGCACCGAAAATCAAAACCCCGATAATTACCACTGCAATTATTACATTCTCATATGCCATTATTATGTTAAATACGGCAGATCAAGATTTAAGTGTTGCACTCTTTTTTGCTTGTTTTTCTGATATGGCAATACCTATGAGATATAATACAATCATTGGGCCTGCGACAAACCACATGGTAACCCCACTCCCATCTGGGGTGATTGCAGCGCCTAGTATTACCATTCCAATAATTGCATATCTTATGTTGTTTCTCCAGAATTTTGGATCAATTACTCCTGAGGCAGTAAGTGCATACATTATCAGCGGCAACTGAAATGACAGGCCAAATGCAAGAATGAATTGGAGAACAAATGTGATAAAATCCAATATGTTCAGAAATGTAAGTAAATCTGCGGATTGACCATACTTGTATAAAAATCCCAGAATATATGGTGTGACAAAAAAATATGAAAAGAGACCACCTACTGTGAACAGTACAATGGCTGGAATTATTATGTTTCTAATTATCCTGATTTCCTTTCTGTGTAATGCCGGTCCTAAAAATCCCACAAACTCTTTGACTATTATAGGCATTGCAAATACCATTCCAAGTAATATTGCTATGTAAAATTGGGAAAAAAATGCCTGCCCGGGCGCTGTCTGAATTAATTGAACTGTTGGTGGCAATAGGTGATGTTTCATGGATACAGTAAATTGGGCTGCCATGTTGTTAAACGGACTAAATGTTGGATAGTACAACTTCATTCCATTGTAATTGAATTGTGTAAGATGAAAACTTAGGATAAAAAATGAGATTATTCCTACTGAAATAACTGATCTAAGTACCCTCTTCCGTAAATCTTCTAGATGCTGGCTAATAGTCATTGGTCCATCCATTGCAGATTATAAAATAATTTGATCTCTATTAATAGTATATTTCTGCAAAGTTGTTGCTATTGTCTTTTTTACTTTCCAGGAATTGGTAGCATCTTGCTTGAGGGTAGGTTGCTTTGTTCCTGTTCTGGCTCGGAAAAGTTCTCAAGCTCTATTGTAAGTTCGGTACTTACCTCGAAATTATCCCCTAGTTGGACTGCAAGATCTGCTATCTCATTTGGTGCGAAGATTTCACGTGATCCTTTCAAAAATATTCTTGAACTCTTTTCTGCAGGCTCTCCACCAAATTTATCCTTGAGGAACTTGGTCAGCCTATCCACTTCTTCTTTTTCTATCATATTGTGATAGAATACGATGCCCTTGATTGAATCATAATCCCAAGGAGTTCCGTTTCTATATGAGTAAACTCCAAAAACTGAACCTTTATCATCTTTCGGGCATTTTATTTCCCATGTTAATACTTTTTTTGGGTCATACTTTGCCTTTCTTACATCTTCTACTGTAAGTTTCCAATATCTTAAGCGACTCATCTGCTAGTCAATGAATAAATATTCGATTATAAAATCGTGTGCATGGAAGTTATTCCTGAAGATCGTCTAGACCTCATATCTAAAATGGAAGAAAAATATGAGAAAAAAGACAAGGAATACTTTGTTCATCTATTGGATAACAAAGATTTTGTTATACGATGTAGAACGGTTTGTATTCTTGTGGACATGGGAGGAGAAGATGTTGTTCCACATGTTGCAAGGATATTGAAAAATGATCCTAATGAATTGGTGAGACATGAGGCAGCGTTCTCTTTGGGACAGATGTGTTTGAGAAGCGGCATAAAACCACTTGAAGATGCAACTAGAAATGATCCTAGTCTATTTGTTAGACATGAGGCAGCTGTGGCTCTGGGAGTGATTGGCTCTCAAGATGCAAAGGAGACTTTACAAAAAGCACTTGAAGATTCAAGTGAACAAGTAAGAGATTCAGCAGTGGTTGCCTTGTCGAATTTGAAATTTATGGAACATCTGTGTAAGAATGAAAGATTTGCCAAATTGACTGGCGGCTAGATTGGTGTAACTACTGTTCCATCTACAGTTGATTTGAAATCATAAATCGCATCAATGTTAGAGTTTTCAAATATTTCTGAATCATGTGTAATTATAATAAATTGGGAAATTGCATCTATGTTTGATTCAAATGCCTGTGAGAGTACGCTAACAAGGGATTTTCTTCTCTCTTGATCCAAGTGTGTAGTTGGTTCGTCAAGAATTATGAAATTTAAGTTGGACGATCCCATGAGATGGGCCATTCCCAGACGTAATGCTAGCGCTACACTTACTTTCTCTCCTCCGCTTAATGATTCTAAATCCAGATCGGAATTTCCCGAATAGCATGTAATTCCAATGTCTCTTGCCTTGTCTTCAAGTGAGATTCTCTGAATTTTTACATTAAATGTCGTAAGATATTCAGAGGCTTTTTGAGATATCATTCCTAAAGCCCAAGAACGAAGGCTTGTAGCCACAGGGCCATCTCTGTTGTAAATCTGGCTTCGAATTGTCTCAAGACTTGAGACATATTGTTTTACATCCTGCAATTCTGTTAGTACATGGGAAATTTTCTCTGATTCATCTTTGTGTAACTGTAATTTTGTATTTACTGCACCGATGTCTTGGTCTAATGTACTAAGAACTCTACGCTGTTGTTCTAGATTTAATTTGAGATTTCTGAAATCGTTGATATCAAAATCTTGAGTCTCTTGGACTAATGCAGAAATGGAATTGACTGTATCTATAGAATAATCATCAATTGCATATTGCATGAGATTTCCTATGCTTACCTCAAGAGGTATTTCTTTGACATTTGTCTTTAGTTTTGAAACTTCATCTCCAAGTGTGATTAGATCATCCTGGTTTTTGATATTGTTCAAAGATAAGATACCTTCTGCCTTTATGATCTGTTGTAATTTTAGATCAAGTTCTCTTTTTTTGTTTTGAAATATAGTGTCATCTTTTGTTTGAAGTTCTGTTTTCTTTTTTAGAGTCTCAAGTTCTAATCTGAGATGCTCTTCTTCAAACAATGGCTTGAGCTTGTTCACCTTGGAATCACAAACAGGACACTTGCCATCAACTAGGTGTAATCTGTTTGCAATATCTTGCTGTCCTCGCATCATTGCTATTTTTTCTCCTACCTTTTTTGATTCAATATGAATTCTATCAATCTCTGACTGTGTATGCTTTATGTCGGATTCTACTTGTAGCTTGGAAGATACCACTGACAAACTGTTTGAGCACTCGAAGAGTTTTCTCTCCTTTTCTGCAAGTTCTCGTTTTATTGATACTATGGAATTTCTCAGGTATCTGAGAAGATCATCTTTTTTGTTTTCAATGTCTTTTATCTTGAGCTCCTTTGGTGCTTCAGATTCTATCTTTTGTTGTAATATGACAAATTCCTGTTCTTGGGATGCCTTCTCTTCTCCAAGTTTCTTCTTTTGTGGCTCTAGAAATGCAATCTCGCTTGATAGCAAATCCCTCTTGTTTTGAAGAATATCGATACTGGTATCATCATAACTTATTCTTGATTTGACTGATGTTCTAAAATCATCTATTGTTTTTTTCATAAATTCATAAGCAATATCGAGTTTGTCTATACCAATTATTGCATTGACAAGTTCCTTGAATTTTTTAGGATCTGCTTCAATTATTGTTTGTAGTTCACCTTGCTGTACAATGGATGCAACTTTTAGTTTTTCAAAGTCTAATCCAATTAGAGATTCGATTGTCTTTGTCATTGATTCTCCGAATTGTCTTCGTTCTCCAGCAGCAAGTGGAATCAACTCACAGTTGATCTTTTCGTATAGTTGTGCTGCAACTGTTCCCTTGATGTCTATTTTGCGGACAGCTTCAAACTGCCTGTTTCCTATGGAAAACTCTACTTTGGCATATGACTGGCTACTTCCTCTTCGTAAGAGTCCTTTTGTTGACTTTCTTATGTGCTCGCCAAATAATGCAAATGTTATTGCATCTATGATGCTTGATTTACCAGCACCGTTTGGTCCAACAAAGACGGTGACTCCTCTATCAAATGTTAATTTCGTACTTGCATGAGATAGAAAATTTCCTAACTCAACTGACTGTAGCATCTTTTAATCCCCTTTTGAATCGCTCAAAATTTTCGTTGACTGCTTGACTTGCCTGACCTATATTTCCTTTTGATAGTAATGGTAAGAGTTCGTCTATTGCAAAATTTGCCATATCTGTAGAACCGAGTATCTCTTTTGCAATACGGCGCATCTCTTCTTCTATCTTTAATGGTTTATCAACAAAGACAGAACCGCTTGCTTGCTCGGTAGATACATGCCTCCAAAAGCAACGTAATGTAAGATCTGTCAACTTTGATATCTGAGATTGGACCAGTCCGGGTTGGGAAATCTCACCTGTAATTTTGAATTCTACTATGGGTTTTCTTGTAAATGATTTGATTTTTTCAGCAATCGTGTTTACCTCATTGGAAATATCATCCATCGAAGTCTTGACTGATATCTGGGGCCGAATGTCAAGTTTTATCCATGTTGGCGTAGCTTCTGGCCGTGAAATATCTACTTGATAAAATCCCTTCTGTGTATCCTTTATTCCCTCACTTGAGGTAAGTTCGATAGACCCTGGATATGCTAGTGGGCCTCCTAGATGTGAGAATCTCTTCAAATCTTTATCATGAAGATGACCCATTGCATAATACGTGAAGTTCTTTGGAAGATCTGTGGAATTTAGCTCCGCTGCAAACTTATTGATTTCAGTAATTCCTTGATGCAAAACCAATATCTTATGTCCTTGATGCTTTTTGGCCTCTGCATCAACTCGTGCAAAATCATCTTCAAATGTTTCAATCTCGGTCTTTCTGCGTTTGTCAAATCCTGAAATAAAGACATCTTTGTAAATGACTGGTTTTCCGTTTCCTATATATTTTGAAAAATCTAGATTGTGGTATACAAAAGGAACAGGAGTTGCCCTCATTCTACTAATGTCATGATCTCCTAAGATGAAAAAAGAATCGATGTTACTTTGTCTCAAACGCTTTAGGGCGTTTGCTAAAACAACAATTGCCTTGCCACTTGGGTTTGGAACATGAAAGATATCTCCTGCAAGTATGACAAAACCAACATGATCTTTTATTGATGAGTCAATTGCTTCATTGAATGCAGTGTACACATCATTTTCACGCTCTTCTGATTGGTATTGCACAAAACCAAGATGTGTATCAGAAATATGTGAAAAGATCATCTCAATCTAGCAGCAAATCTTTTTGAACCATGGATTTAGTTGATTCTTTTGCAATATACTTGAATTTGTCTGTCTGGTTCCATTCTGAGACTGCATCCAAATCCGAGCCTGATTTCTTACTTTTTACTTCATCTACATGCACTATTGACGGTAGGTTCACCCACTGACCAATCAGTACAGCATCTCCAATGTTTAATGATGAGAGCTGTGAGAGTAGATCCTTGCTTAGCGATTCTGCTGCAGATGCAATCTGTTGTTGATCATCGTCTTGTACTATTTTCATTATTGCAAGAGAGCCCATTTGACTTAGTACATTAGGATCAATATTTCGTGGTCTTTGTGAAACCACACCAAGACCAATTCCAAATTTACGGCCCTCTCTTGCTACCTTTGATGCCCAATACTTTGTATCGGTATGTTCCCCTTTTGGAATAAATACGTGGGCCTCCTCTATTATGACAAAGATGGGGGCAAGAAACTTATTGTTTCTTTTATTTGACGACTTGCCCTTTCTCTCCCAGATTGCATCCTTTCTTTGTTGCAATAATTCTTGTAAATAGTATGAAAGTCCTGCATTTGCCTGTCTCTCACTGAGCTCTGATATATTCAAAACATTCACTCTTCCCTCCTTGATGAGATCTACAGGATCTCCGCAATCTGGATCTAGGATGTCTGAAAATCTGTGTTTTGCATCATCGATTTTATCTAATACTCGGCTTGCACTGTCTGCATAGCCTTTTGTTGTACGTCCAAAAGATGACACACTCTCTTCTAGGGATTGCCAGAAATCCTTTGCCTGTTTTACTGATTCTGTAAATGATTCCCGCAAAACCCTTTGTTGCTTGTCGGCGTTTTCTCTGAGTTCTATTACTTCTGCTAGCTTGTCTGCAGGCAATAGACGCGGATTTATCTTTGCCATCATATAATTAATCTTGGAAACATCAAGACTTTCGTAGTCATTGTGGTAATCAAAAATAATCAGTGTACCGTTTAATGATCCGATATGTCTTGCAATTAGAGATACGAGATTACTCTTTCCCATGCCTGTCATTGCAAGTATGGCCAAATGCCTTGATACAATTTTGTTGATGTTAATCTTGGCCTCAATGCTTGAATTTCTTAAAAGAGAACCAATTCTAATCCATTCATTTGTAGTAGGTCCAAATATCATGCCAAGGTCTTTCTGTGTTGCCTCTAGAATAGAAGTTCCTGGAAGTGGAGGAACTGCAGGTAAAATCATCTGGCCATTTTGTAATCTGTCCAGAAAACCAAGTATTCCAATTTTTACCTTGTAATTTTTATCCCTGGAATTGATATCTGCAACTTCTTTGCTTTCTACTGCCTCATCAAAATTTCTAACATCAGTTAATGCCTCACTTGATATGACTGATTTTTCTACAAGGCCTAAAATTTGTCCATCCTGTGAATCTATAATTACATATTCTCCAACTGAAAGTGGCCTTGATGATTGTGCTGTAACATCAGTCGGTCTTGATTCTCCAATTACTACACCTATTGTCAATTCAGTACCTCTCTTGAACCTACTTCATTTCCAAGTCCATATAGACTAACAAGTCTTGCCAGATCTGAATTAGATATTTTGCAATTTTCATGTGCTAACTTTAATGAATATGGGTATCCCCCCACACTGTTTTTTGTTATCATGTCGAGAAGTAATTTGATCTCACTTTCATTATGGCCTGATCCGAAAAGTTCTATCTTGATTAGAGGAGTGGAATCTCGTAGTCTTGCATACACATATGATACTATCTTGCCAGGTCCAAGACTCGTATCAACAAATATCTTGCAAAACCCCGGTATTTTTACTGCATGGTTATAATAGAAAATGTCTCCTGCTACAGATCCAAGTTTTTCAAATTGCTTTCTTGCAGATGATGTCTTTGATATGAAAATTACATTGTTTCTCTTTTTTATTGCACTAGTGATAGAATTTCCAAGTGAGGCCTGTCTGGTAAGAAACTGGGAATATAGTGAACCGTCTAATATTACAAGGTCTGCCTTGTCAATTGAATTGATGCAAGCTTCGACCTCCATCTTGCTTGCTTGTGTTTCAAGCTCTGGTGTTGGCTGTCCTAGCCCTTGGTTGTGGATCTCAGTTATTATCTGGCCATCCGATTTTACTGATACGCCAGTTACTACCCATAATTCTAATCCTTGAAATTTTGTACTGTTATAACTACTGTCTATTCCTGCAATGTCAGAGTCTTTTTTCTGGGGGATATACTCTATCCAGTTTTCCTTAGCTGTCTTGATTATCTGATCAAATTTCTCCCCCTTGAAGATAGATCGAGCCTCTTCCCGCTTCTTGATGGCATCACGATAAACCGTATTGAGCATAAGACACCTTTGCCTACGGAGATAAAATGTTTCTCGTTTGAAATATGTTTGTCCTCCAGTTAATGCAAAATCATCTTTTAGAGAACTAATTAATGGCAGTACCCCATAATGGCACCATGTTTGAAAATGAGAAAACATGGGGCAGATTCGCAGAAAACAATTCTACTGATGAATTTCACAAAAAATTTGATCAAGCTATAGAGAAAACTCAAAAAGACTTTGGAAAAAATTACCCCATAATAATAGGGGGTAAGGAGATATTTTCAGATAATTTATTCCAAGTAAGATCTCCTGCTGACAAGAATCTCATACTTGGAAACTTTCCTTTGGCCACCAAAGAGGATACTGTACATGCAATTGAAACCACAAAGGAATCATTTTACAAATGGTCACTTACTCCATATCAAAAAAGGGTCCAGATATTTCGCGAAGTTGCTGATATATTTTCTCAAAATAAATTCAATCTTGCCGCAATTCTTTGCTTTGAGAATGGAAAGAACAGATTAGAATCAATGGGAGACCTTGATGAATCAATTGACTTTATGAGATTTTATGCAGAACAACTTGAGATTAATACAGGTTTTTCAAAAGAGACAAAAAGTGCATCGCTTAATGAGAAGACGGAAAGTATTCTCAAACCTTACGGGGTTTGGGGAATAATATCTCCGTTTAATTTTCCATCTGCAATTGCAATTGGAATGACATCAGGTGTTCTAATTACTGGAAATACAGCTGTTCTAAAACCATCAAGTGATGCACCGATATCAGCATTCAAGTTTGTTGAAGCACTCTATCACAAGCTTCCACCATCTGCAATAAGCTTTGTAACAGGGTCTGGAGGTTTAGTCGGAAAGACGATACTTGAGAGTCCGCTAGTTGACGGTATTGCTTTTACTGGCTCAAGAGAGGTAGGACTGGCCGGATACTCTGAATTTGCAACCCAAAAACCGCGTCCATTTATCTCTGAGATGGGAGGGAAAAACCCAGCCATAATATCTGCAACAGCAGATATTGAGAAAGCAACAGACGGTGTTCTAAGGGCAGCATTTGGCTTTAGTGGACAAAAGTGTAGTGCATGTTCCAGAGTCTATGTGCAAAAATCAATCATGGGTAAATTTTTGGAAAGACTTGTAGCAAAGACAAGTGTGCTAAAAATTGGAAAACCGTGGGAGAAAAATGTCTACATCGGACCAATCATTAACGACGAAGCAGTAAAGAAATTTCAAAAATCATCTGAGCTTGCAAAAAAAGATGGAAAGGTACTTTGTGGTGGATCTTTGGTTTCAGATTCGTCACTTAAGGATGGCCATTTTGTTACACCTACTATAGTTGCAAATCTTCCAAAGGATCATGAATTGATCCGTGAAGAATTGTTCTTGCCATTTCTATGTGTTGAAGAATTTGATACCTTTGATGAGGCACTTGCATTAGCAAACAAAAGTAACTATGGATTAACTGCTGGAGTTTTCAGTCAGGACAAAAACGAGATTGAGAAATTTTTTGAAAAAATTGAGGCGGGAGTAACATATGCAAACAGGGCAGCCAGTGCCACTACTGGTGCAATGGTTGGAGCACAGCCCTTTGTAGGCTGGAAGGAATCAGGAATATCTGGAAAAGGGGCAGGTGGAGCATATTATCTCTTGCAGTTTCTAAGGGAACAAACTCAAACTCGATGTGATTGAATAAACGAACTTCCAAGTAACAGTATGTTGCGCTTTCTCTCCCTTAGTCTTCTAATAGAATAAGGAAGCCAGTTGGTTCCATATGGAATGTATTCCGAAACTAAAAACCCACTCTTGATCAAAATGGGTTTTATCTCATCACGAATTCCTTTTAGCATCTGGAACTCAAATTTTCTCTCATACTTTTTTGACAAATTTGTAGCAAGATTAATTAATTTGATATCATGTGTTGCTACTGCAAACTCATTTCCTTGCTCAAATAAAATTTTCATTAATTTCTTGTAATTTTCATCAACCTCATGTCTTGTTTTGTACGAGTTCTTTGAACTCTCATTATATGCCCCCTTGACTAGGCGAATCTTGGCACCCTTCTTTAGAAGCATTTCGAGGTCGTTTTGAGTACGTTTGAGATTAGCTTGAATGACTACTCCCAATCGCTCATATTTTTCAAAGAGATTCAGGTATATCTTGAAAGTATTGTCCGTATGCTCTGAAGACTCCATGTCTATCCAAACAAAAGACTGGGATTGCAACGCTTTCTCTATTATTGTATCAAGGTTCGCAAGACACTCTTTTGTACTAATAGATAGGCCAACCTGTGTTGGCTTTATTGATAGTCCGCCAGTAATCTTTGATCTGCGCAAGTTTGATACAAGTGTAAGATAATCTGAAACTGTCTGACTAACTTGTCCTTTTGATGTCATATGCTCACCTAACTTGTTCAAAATTGCACTCATGCCATTCATATTTGCGTGGTGTGCCGACTTTAGAGCATCTTCCATTGTATTGCCAGCTATCCACTGTTTTGCTACCTTGAACAGGATTTTCTCCATTAGTGTAGACTCGTGTTTTTCCAAAATATCTTGACTCCAATACTATATGCGTCCTAAGATAATTCAATATTCTGTTAAACATGACAAAAACCTGATAACAGATTTAACAAGGACGAGTCTTTGAGAAATTTAGATTGAAAAGAGTAGGATTACTTGGATGTGGAGCAATAGGATCGGAGATAGCACTTGCAATAGACTCTGGAAAGATTTCTGCAAAACTTACTCATGTATATGATTTCTCAAAAGAGAATTCCAAGAACTTGGTTGGCAAATTAGAAAACAAGCCTGTTATAACAGAAAATGCCGGGTTGCTTGCGTCTTCTCCTGTAGATCTAATTATTGAAGCTGCCTCGCAAGATGCAGTAAGAGATAATGTACTAAGTGTACTTCAGAATAGAAAAGACATGATGATAATGAGTGCAGGGGCTCTCTTGGACGAATCTATATTTGATATTGTAATGGATGGATGCAAGGATTTCAATAAACGAGTCTATCTGCCATCTGGTGCAATAATAGGACTGGATGGAATCAGAGCAGTACAAGACGAATTGGAATCAATAGTTCTTGTAACAACAAAAAATCCAAAAGCATTGAAGGGTGCAAAATTCTTTGAAACTTCAACAATTAACCCTGATACAATTACAAAAATTACTACAATATACGAAGGGAGTGCACAGGAGGCAGTAAGATTATTCCCTGCAAATATTAACGTGGCTGCCCTTCTTAGTCTTGCAGGAATTGGTAGTGAAAAGACTAGAGTGAGAATTGTTGCAGACCCTAGTACTGACAAGAATACTCATGAGATACAAGCTGAAGGAGCGTTTGGTAAATTTTCAGTTAAAGTAGAGAATGTGCCTAGTCCTAGTAACCCAAAGACAAGTAGGCTTGCTACTCTTTCAGCAATAGAGTGCCTCAGAAAGATTTGTGGTGCTCCTGTTAATGTAGGAGCATGAATGGTAATTTTTGCCACGTGGAACAATTACTGCAATAAATTTGTCAACATCATGATGCTTTAAAGCCGAATCAATACTATCCTATTCTGCGTTATGAATATCAAATCTGAAATAATGAACCTTTGAATTACAAAACCTCCAGCAAAAGAATCAATGGCAAAAAGTGAAGACATTTTTCCAATTATACTTCGAGATTTTGGAGAGATATTTTT
>JBGPGB010000010.1:0-14910 GCA_041483595.1 Nitrosotalea sp. | reverse complement strand
GGAGACTCAGAAATCTGCAAGCCTCATTTTCAGAAAACTCACATTTTGTAACCTGATTTAATTTTGCAATATCTCTTCCTATTTCAAGAGCTTGTGGGTTAACATCGTTTACAAAAACTTTCTCTATCGAGTCTATTTCATTCGCAACTCTTATGCTTCTGGCACCTATTCCTGCAAGCGCATCTAAAAAGATCTTTGGACCTTTGAAATTTTTAAGAAATGTAGAATATACTATTATAGAAAAGTCTCTACTGATCCTTGCTCTTGGATTAAAAAAAGCTGGTTCCCTTGGAGGAGTTTTTTCTGATAACGAATCTCTTGGTACTAGAAGCTTTGTACTCCCCTCTACTATCTCTACAAGTTCAGACTCCAATAGATTGTCTTGCCTAAAATGATTTAATACATCTAACGCAAGAACAACTCAAATGCTAGTCTGTGGAGTGGATGACGCAGGTCGAGGTTCAGTCCTAGGTCCGCTTGTTATAGCTGGAATTTCTATCGAGAGAAGTAAGATAAAGCATCTAGTCAAGATTGGAGTCAAAGATTCAAAACAACTAACCCCACAATCCAGAGAAAACTTGTATGACAAGATACTATCTCTGGTGGAAGATTATTTCGTTGCAAAAATTCCACCAAAGATAATAGATAAGAACGTTAGTAAAAATCTACTAAACCAGCTTGAAGCAAACTATATGGCCAAAGTGATAAAAAAACTCGGGGCGGGTTCTTCATATGTTGATTCCTGTGATGTAAATCCAAAGCGGTTTGGTATGTATATTTCAAATATTGCTAAAACTGGAAAAATCATCTCAAGTCATCATGCTGATAGGAAATTTCCTGTAGTATCTGCAGCCTCAATTATTGCCAAAGTAAATAGAGATAGAGCTATAGAAAAACTACGAAAGAACCATGATTTGGGAAGTGGATATCCGTCAGACTCTAAAACTATGAAATTTATCAAAGAATGGATATCTCAAAATGGAGACGTGCCCATATTTGTCAGAAAGAGTTGGAAGCCCGTCAAAATTATGTTAAATGTATCATCCTAGATATTTTGCCACAAGCATACCATGATCTCCTTCATATGGTTCTAAATTAATCTCCTGAACTATCTCAAAGTTGGCTGATAATTTTTTAGCCTCTGACCGCATTACTTGTGCTGGCTCTCTTGTGACATCAATACTTCTTGTTTTTACTACTAGCATCATATAGCCTCCTTTTTTTAGATATGTCTTACAATTTAGTATTGCAATTTCTGTCTGGTCTGGCTGGGCAATATCTACATAGACAACATCAACAGGACCATAGACTGAAAAATATTCTTTGGGACTTCTTGCATCTTGTAAAATTGGAACAATGTTTGCTCTAAACGAAGCTACCCTTTCTAAAAAGTCTCTGGCAACCCTACTTGAATGTTCTACACAAAAAACAATTCCATTTGGACCGACAATATCTGAGACATGACTTGCAGTTGTTCCAGTGGATACTCCAAGATAGAGAACTTTTGATTTTCTAACAATGGGTAAAACCTCAAGACCATTCATTATGGCAGCACCAAGTTTACTACGATAAGGATCCCACGCTCTAAACTCTTCATCATCTTTTTTGACTAATTTTTCTCTGTAAACTTGATTTCCAGGAACGAGATTTATGGTTGCAAGTCTCTTCTCCCCTTCAATTTTTACCCAGAAAATATTACCTTCTTCGTTTTCCAAACTTTTTTCTCTTGCTCTTTTGCCAGTCGTTTCTCTTCTCTCCACCACCCCTGCCTCCACCTCCTCCGTATCTTCTATCTCCACCTCCTCCATATCTTCTGTCTCGCTGTTCGTCCATTCTGCGGGGTTGGAAAGCTGGCTTCTCAGGCTGATCCTTGTATTTTTCTCCTATCTCAGTAACTCGTATGTTGAGTTTTTCAAGTAATGTATCATTTCTTCCTGCACCAAAGATATCCACTCTTGCCCCAATTGCAGCTTTTGCTGCTATCGCCCTTGCAATTTTACCTCTCTGCCATCGAGGGGCAGCATGGACTAGTTGATGTTGAAATAATAAGCCATGCTTTGGTGGCTGTGCGCCAGTCTTGAGTGCTCTGAATAATGCCTTCTCTGCTCCAAGAACTTGAATTGTACTAGCTGGCATCATTGCAAGTCTCTTGAGACTTCCGGCTTTTGCAAGTATTCTTGCTCCAACTGTGGAACCAAGTATGACAGAAATGTTTGGTGCAATTGTCTCCATTTGTGACTCGATATGTTTCTCTAATGCCTGTCTTAACTCAAAAAGATCCAAAATCTGTTTTGAAATATTTTGAACTATGGCAAGATTCTCATCTGAGATCTGACCGCCTCTGCTCTTTTTTTGTAATAACGATAACATCTCAGCTTTCTCTTCGGGAAAACCTGCCTCAAGATATGTGCTCTGAGTAAAATTATCTCTTCTTCCAGCCATGACAATTTTTGAATATCCACTTATTGTATCAATTAGATTGTCAAGCTCTGGAAAGTGTAACCCGTACCACTCTCTTACTCTAGAACTTAGCAAATTGATAATCTTGTCAGTCTCATCTAATGTGTTGATTGCCTGGATTATGTGCAAATCAGGACTCTCGGAAATCTCTGTCACTCTAGATGATGAAAGGCTAAGTGCAAATTCTCGTAATTTTCCTCTGGCATCTCCTTCGTTTGTAGCAAAGCCGGAATCTACAAGGACCAGCAATTTTGAAGACTGGATGGTCTCTATTTTTTTCTCTTCCATGAGGTCTGCCTCTATAGATTTTTTCCTCAAAAGTTTCAACAATGAAGAATCATTTACAACCACAATACTTCCCAAATTGGCAAGAAATTGTTCTAGTTCATTGAGACTAGCTTGTTCTTTTTTCACCTCTACATATTGTACTGCGGGATTTGAAAATGGATATGATTTTACGCATTTATTATCATCAAAAACTGCAATACCCAACTCTGTTAAAATGACAGAATGCATAGAGTGCATTTTCATGGCTTACTAAAAAATGTAACATTATAGATCTAACAGTACATCAAACGTTATAAGACAACCATTTTTTATTATTAGAAGTGAGTCCTGACATTTCAACCAGTGTGGGCCCAATTTCACTTGAGAGACCTACAATGCTTGCGTCTGGTATTCTTGGTATTTCACTTGACGTTTTTGGGCGTCTATATAAGGAGGGAGCGGGAGCACTTGTTACAAAATCCCTTAGCAAAGAACCATGGGATGGATATCCAAACCCGACTATCATTGGACTAAAAAACGGATATCTAAATGCCGTTGGACTCTCAAATCCTGGAGCCCCATATTTTGCAAAGATGCTGTCATCAAATCAAACTATTCCGATAATTGTTAGCTTGGTTGGTTCTATTCCTGAAGACTTTACATTTATGATAAAACAATTTGAGAATGTAAAGATCCTAGGATACGAGCTTAATCTGTCCTGCCCTCACGTAGAAAAGGTTGGACTAGAAGTAGCAGATGATCCAGAACTTGTTAACACTATAATAAAATCAGTGAAGAAAGAATCCAAGGTGCCAGTACTTGCAAAGGTTGGGCTTGGCTCTTCAGACTATTTGGAAACTGTAAATACTGCGTGTGAAAGTGGCATTGATGGTATAACAGCAATAAACACACTTAGGGCAATGGCGATAGATGTTGAAACAACTAGACCTATTTTGAGTCACAAGATAGGTGGACTATCAGGTTCTCCAATAAAACCTATTGCGGTAAGATGTGTTTATGAAATTTCGTCAAAGTTTGAAATTCCTATTATTGGCTGTGGTGGAGTCTCAAGCTGGGAAGACGCGGTAGAATTTTTACTTGCGGGTGCAAGTGCTGTACAGATTGGTAGCGCTGTTGGAGAAAAATGGACTGGTGTATTCTCTGAGATAAATAACGGAATCTCAAAGTATATGGAAAGAAAGAACTTTACAAAAATAAGTGAGATGGTTGGAATTGCAAAAAAGTTTTGATACGCCAAAGATAGTAACAATAGAAAAAGTAGTGGATGAAACTCCCACTGTTCGTACTTTATTTTTTTCTGATGAAGTATTGTCTAAAGTTCTTCCGGGACAATTTGCAATGGTATGGATACCTGGCACAAACGAAATTCCAATGAGTGTCATGATATCACAAGAAAATGGTAAAGCCGCATTTACAGTGAGAAAACATGGACTTGCCACAACAGAATTATTTTCCAAAAAAGTTGGAGACCAAATAGGGATCAGAGGTCCTTATGGAAATTCGTTTACTATAAAACAAGGTAAACTACTTCTGGTGGGAGGAGGAACAGGACTTGTTCCCCTGATAAGACTTGTAACGTTTCTCAAGAAAAGTGATGATGTCACCATAATCATGGGGGCAAAAACCAAAGTCGAAGTCTTTTTTGAAGGTCTTGCAAACAAACTGCTTGAAGGCACTAGACACAAAGTAGTTGTTGTGACAGAAGATGGAAGTTATGGTGAGAAGGGTCTTGTCACAGATGTTATGGAAAAATTATTCAAAGAAAATAGATTTGATGCAGTCTATACATGTGGTCCTGAGAAAATGATGTACAAAATTGTACAGATTGCATCTGAAAACAAGACCTATGTTGAGGCAAGCATTGAAAGAATGATGAAGTGTGGAATTGGAATCTGTGGCAGCTGCTGTTTTGGTGATTTAATGGCATGCAAAGACGGCACTGTCTTTGACGGTCTCTCTTTACTTGCAAACAAGGAGTTTGGTCATACTCACAGAAACAAAGCGGGCATGATTGAGAATTATTAGATGGTGAAAATGACGGAAACTTTAAAATGCTATCAAAATTCATTTAAATTGAAAATTGACTCATCCTAAAATTGTATTAACTGCGGATCGAACATTAATGTCACCTTACAGAGGGATATCTCTTGCAACCTTCTTTGGTTGTGCTCCTGCAGTAGACCCACATCGACCAAAGAACAGTTTCTGGTACTATATTCTAAAAGATCAAGTTACTCCAAAATTTCTCTTTGATTTTATTTGTAATCCAATAGGACATACAAATGGAATTGCAAATTTTGCTCCATATGGATTAAGAAAAGTAGAAGCAGCTCTTCTACGAGATGGATACAAGAGAGAAGATGTTGTAGTGGCACATCCAGATCATGTAGACAAATTCATAGGTCCTGAAACTGAAGTAGTTGGTACCTATGAGATGGATCCTCTTGGAATGGGTCCTGTGACTATGACGTTTACTTATGGTAGAAAACAGACATCATATGACGAATTTTACAACCGCGAGTTGCACATGAAGATTAATGCTGCAAAAAAGAAAAATGGAAGCAATGCAAAAGTTATAGCTGGAGCTTCTGGAACTTGGCAGTATAATTATGATCCGAAGAAGATCCAAGAATATGGACTGTATGCAGTATTAGAAGGAGAACTTGGCGGTATAGCTCCTGAAATAGACGGACATGCTGGAGAATTCTTTAACAAACTCATCAGTGGAGAATTTGAAAACATGAATCCATTTGTTAAAAGTGATTTCAAAGTTGAGATAAAAGAATTTGGAAAAGATGAAAACAAATTTCATGGTAGATTCATCCATTACTGGGATGAGCCAGGAGTTGATGAAATACCAAACATCGTAGAGCCGAGCATGCACGGAATGGTAGAAGTAATGCGAGGCTGTGGAAGAGGTTGCAAGTTTTGTGATGTTACACTAAGACCATTGAGATACTATTCACCTGAAAAGGTAAAGCAAGAGATTGAGGTCAACATAAAGAAGGGAGGACAAAGAAATGCATGGCTTCACAGTGATGATATCTTTGTCTATGGCCTTGACCCGAGAAAGACAAAGAACATGGCACCAAACCGAGAGGCATTAGAGGAACTCTTCAAAGCAGTAATGTCCTGTGGAATAGAACACACCAATCCAACTCACGGCACCTTAGCCGGGGCAATTGCTGATGAAAAATTACTACCAAGTCTTTCAAAGATAATCCACTCAGGTCCAAACAACAAGACTGGGGTTCAATGTGGATTTGAGACAGGAAGCCTGAGATTGATTGGAAAATATGCAGACCGAAAACTCGCTCCATACAAACCAGAAGAATGGCACTGGGTTGTAAAAGAAGGAGTAAAAACACTAAACGAGAATCACTGGATTCCGGCATTTACTCTAATCATGGGTCTTGATAATGCAGAGACAGAAGAAGACGGTTGGGATACAATACGCCTCATAAATGAGCTGGAGCTAGAGCAGCCAGAATCCCAGTTTACTGTAACACCTCTTACATTTGTACCAATAGGGTTACTTGAAAAATCTGAGTTCTTTGATATTGGAAATGAATTGACTGCTCCACAACTTGGTGTTATGTACAAGACATGGCAACACAACTTCAAGTATGGAATTCAGAAATTCATGGACAAGACAGGTAGTAACAATACTCTAAAGAGAAAGGCCTTTACTGGTCTTGCAAGAACTTTGGGTGGTGTTCCATTGACTGCAATGGAAAAATATGCAAGAAGAAAAGGTCCAGAACACGAGCGAGTAATTGAAACCATCAAGGCAAAATACTGGTAGGTATAACCAAATACATAAATTGAATTAAAATAAACTCCATTCGTGCCAACTCACGGATCGCTTACTAAAGCAGGAAAAGTAAGAGGACAAACTCCCAAGGTTCCATCACGAGAAAGACATGGAACTATATCAATTACAAGAAACAAAGACAATTTTAGAAAAAGATTTATCCTAAAAAGAGTCCCAGGCCAAAACAAGCCAAATCAAAGAAAAAGAAGAAAGTAGAGCAGAAATTTTAAAAAATAATCATCCAAATGTGAATAATTTGCGGTGTTCGTAAAATCAATACCTGAGAACCAACATTATCACCTGAAATAATAGGAGAGAATTTTGGGAATTAAGCAAACAGGCCAAATCTGTGGATATTTAATATACTATAATTTCTTAGGTGCTTGCATGTAATTGGATTGCTACACCCCGTCGAGGTGTGGAATTAGGTTGGAGGTAATAGCAAATGGTTAACTCTTATTCAGAACGCTAGTAGAGGATCATAAATGGAAAAACACATCTGTCCTCTCTGTAACAAGGAATCTGATTGTCTTAATCCAGAATGTGATGATCATACTTTAAGATATGAATGGTGCAATGTTTGTAGAATTAAGGTTACTCGGTATTTGACAGGATGGAATGTTTTACCTATACTTTGAAAGACAAAGTAAAATGAATCGACCAGCTACAACTTACAATAGATGGAAGGATTAAACGGAGAGATCCGAGATAGTGAAAAGGTAGCAGCAGGAAAAATCAACAAAATCAACCTACAAGGTAACAGAATCTTATCACAGTAGACTTATTAGGTACTCGTACCGTACCATACGGTAAGATGGACGATTTAAGATTAGAAAATCTAGGTGGGGTAGGCCCAGTAACTTCCAAGAAGCTAAGTGATGCAGGAATCCATAACATAATGGATCTTGTTATAAGAGGACCAGTGGACATATCAGAAATTACTGGTATGGATCTTGAAGCTGCTATTAATCTTGTAAACAAAGCAAGACAACAACTAATTGACAACGGTCAAATTGCTAAAGAATTTGTCACAGCAACTGAGATCTACAAAAGGAGAAAAGACATTGGAAAGATCACAACCGGGACTAATGCACTTGATACTTTGTTTGATGGGGGAATTGAGACACAAGCCGTAACAGAGGTTTATGGTGAATTTGGTGCTGGCAAGACACAACTTTGCCACACATTATGTGTAACTGTTCAAAAGCCAAAAGAAGAAGGTGGACTGGACGGTGGAGTGTTATATATCGATACAGAACACACATTTAGACCAGAAAGAATTGTTTCAATTGCAAAAGCAAAAGGCCTTGATCCAGAAAAAGTTCTTGACAGAATCATAGTAGCAAGAGCATACAATAGTGCTCACCAAGAGTTGATCTTGCAAGAGGCAGGTCCTGTAATCGAAGAGAATAAAATAAAATTACTCGTTGTAGACTCTGCAGTAGGACTTTTCAGAGCAGAATTCCTTGGTAGGGGTACTCTGTCTGTAAGACAACAGAGATTAAACAAATTCATGCACTTGCTCTCAAGAACTGCTGAAACATACAATATTGCAGCAATAGCAACAAACCAAGTTCAATCATCCCCTGATCAATTCTTTGGTGATCCGACAAGACCTGTTGGAGGAAATGTTGTTGCGCACGCTTCAACATATCGTGTATACCTCAAGAAATCAGGTAAGAAGAGAATTGCAAGAATGGTTGACAGCCCACATCATCCAGAACAAGAGGCTCTCTACACCCTAACTGAAGGCGGTGTTGCAGATCCAGAGGATGAAACAAAGAAGAAAAAGAAAGAAGGAACTGAAGAATAGGCTTTCATCTTATCCTGGATGGAAGTTCAGCACTTCCATCAACACTAATTTTTCTTTTATATCCAGCAAGTGTTAAATTATGGTCATCTCAAGTCTTAATGATTAATGGCTACTAAGAAACCAAAGGGTCGTTCACACGGCTTTATGCATAAATCACGATCTGTTATGACTAAGGATACAATCAGAGGCGTCTCTTTTCTGCTTAGAGAATACGTCGTAGGAGACAAAGTCTTGGTAATCATAGATCCTTCACAACATAAAGCATTACCACATAGAAGATATCATGGAAAAGTAGGAACAGTAAAAGAAGTTGGTCGCAGAACAGTAAAACTGATAGTTAAACTTGGTGACAGGCCAAAAACCTTAATCACTAGATTAGATCATATTAAACCGTTTGGTGTTTAAAAAATGGAAGAAGTAAAGAAGAAACAAGGCATTTCTATCCCAGAGGTAAAAGAAATTATGGAAAAAGTAGATACTGAATCAATGGATCAGATTCAAAGATGGACTTATGATTATGTTACCAAATTTTCAAAAATAGACGCAAAAGCTGCAAAGAAACTCAAACAGCAGCTGGTAAAAGAATGTGGAATACTAGAAGAAGAAGCAGTAGAAATTGTAAATAATCTCCCAAGTACTGAAGCTGAATTGCGAGCATTTACTTTTGGCTGGAAGAAACTAATTCTTGCTGAAACGCTCGACAAAATGCTAAAGATAATCAAGGAGAACTCGTAAGTTCAGGAGTACGGTTTTTCATGGAACATGCTCAAACTAGAAAGTATGAGGAGTACGCATACGTATTAGATTTTGTCACAAGGGGGAAATCAACTACCGTAAGAGGTAGAGATGGAATAATAGTCACAGCTCTTGGAGAAGAGAGACTTACTATACTTGAATTATTGGCAATGCCAAACTCTACCTTTGAGATAGGAGAGCGTGTCTATATTGGCAAAGAAGGCAGAACAAAGATCCTCTCAGTTCTTGGTAGGCTGGAACATAATCAGATATCGTCTTCTGCTCAGAGTGAACTAAATGCAGTAGTAGAAAAAATTGTAATGCACAATGAAAAAAGATTTGTAGATTATCTTAACAACACGCAACCACTTACTCCAAGAATTCATGCACTTGAATTGATTCCAGGTATTGGAAAAACCTACATGAAAATAATGTTGGAGGAAAGAGAAAAGAAAAAGTTTACTGATTTTAAGGATTTGCAAGAGAGAGTTGGATTAAAAGAGCCAGCAAAACAGATTGCAAAGAGAATCATCGAAGAAATAACAGGTGAAACAAGGATGAGTCTCTTTGTTAGAAAATGATCAAGCGCAGGTCTTTAGGACAGCATTTTTTAATATCTAATTCAATCGCAAAATCTATAGTTAACTTTGCCAAAATTGCAAAAGAAGACACTATTCTTGAGGTAGGAACAGGTAAAGGCATTCTTACACAGCTTCTTTGTGAGAATGCAAAACAGGTAATCTCTGTTGAAAAAGACCCAATTTTATACTCTCAGGCAAAAGAATCTTTTTCTCATATCCAAAATCTAGTCCTAGAAAGAGGTGATGCCTTTAAGAAAAATACTGAATTTACCATCTTTGTATCAAATCTTCCTTATTCTGAGAGCCGTACTTGCATAGAATGGCTTGTTCAAAGAGAGTTCAAGCGCGCAATTATTATGGTTCAAAAGGAATTTGCCCAAAAGTTAGTTACCAAAAAAGGCGGGAAGGAGAGAAGGGCGATATCTGTTATTGCCAGCTACTGCTTTGACATTAAAAATCTCATGGATGTGAAAAATACAAACTTTAGACCGCCACCTCAAGTAGACTCTGTAATCATATCTGTTATTCCAAAGCATATACTTTCAAGTGAAATTGTACGAACTGTCAACAAATTATTTTCATTCAAGAGAAAGACTGTACGACACATTGGAAAAAAAATGGGATTAGATATTGATTCAGATAAAAGATTGGAAGAGATACCTGAGGGGGAGATAATCGAAATTGCAAAAAGAATCGCAAAATAGTTACTATAAACCTGCAGAGGATTCAATTTTTCTTGCTGATTACCTCGAAAATCAAAAAGGAAGATCTGCACTTGACATAGGAACTGGTTCCGGTATTCTCGCAAAAGTTTTATCCAAAAATTTTAATCTGGTTGTTGCAACTGACATAAACATTTTTGCCCTAAACAAGGCACATGAAATTATTGATAATTGCATTTGCTGTAATGCCGCAGATGCATTACAAACTGTCTTTGATCTGATTGTATGCAATTTGCCATATTTACCATCTGAAGAATTGTTGGATCCTACAACTGATGGTTTGCATGAAGGTATTGATATTCCAAGTATGATAATCCAATCTGCTAGTCAAAGGATTGTAAAACAGGGCAAGCTGATATTTCTTACTTCTTCGTTTGCAAATTATAATAGTTTAATAAAACTATGTGAGTCTCTTGGATTTGATACAAAGATTATTGCAAAAAAGAAATTATTTTATGAAGAGTTGATACTTGTGGAATGTGTAAGAGATTTACATGAACACTAAATAGGATTTTCTCATAAAAAGTACATCTTGTTTATCTGTAAAGGGAGGATAATTGATATTGTTGCAGTTTAGTTACGTTGTTTATGCATTTGTAATAGTTGCAGTATGTTATTCTTTACTGTCAGCTGATGCCAAAGCGGTTGATACCCAAGTTACAATAGTAAATGGAACTAAAGATCACTGTAGTCCAGATCTCTCATGTTACAAACCATTCCAAGTAAATGTCTCTGTAGGTGATACTGTAACTTGGTTAAATCAAGATAATAGAACTCATACCGTTACTACTGGAACGACTAACTATGGGCCTAAAGGGGTTTTTGACAGCGGAATAATACTACCTGGACATTCATTTACTCAGTTCTTTGGAACTGTTGGAAAATATCTTTATTATGACAAAACAGACATGTGGTCTTCTGGAATAATCCTCGTGTCAAAAGAATTTTCACATGCAGAACTTTCATGGGTTCCAGGTTCTCTTGACATTGCAAAGGAAAACTATACTTCAAATGGAATTGTAATGACAAAGCAAATCCAAAACACTGGAAACGCTGATTCGCATTCAATAATAATTACACTAAAAATTAAAAATCAAACTTCTTTATTTTACAATAACATGATGAAATTGGATATTCCAGCAAAGCAGAGCATACCTGTGAAATTTGTGTGGAGTAATCCACCAAATGGACAATACCAACTTTTCTTTGATGCAAATTCAGCTAATGGTGCTGGTGATATGAATGCAAATGATGACAGGTCATTTGATCTAATTTCAATACCTGCACTTCCACCTGCTCAGCCAGCCCCAATTACTCATCAAAACTTTACTCTAGGTAATGGCAATGCAAACATTCCTGAATTTGGTTCTACGTCTTATCTTATTTTGATTATTTCAATTGTATCTATCTTGGCGCTGTCTACAAAATCTAGATTAAAATCTGGATTATTTTTGTAACTTTTGCTTTGCAATCTCTGCTATTACTTCTGCCATCTTGGATGTAGTCGAGTTACCTCCAATATCATAAGTTACATACTTTCCTTCATTTATGACTTGCTCAGTTGCGGCAAAGATTGCATTTCTTATGTGGGGTTCATCAAGGTACTCCGTCATCCAAGCTCCAGAAAGTATGGCTGCAGTTGGATTAACCTTGTTCTGACCCTTGTATTTTGGCGCACTTCCATGAGCGGGTTCAAACATTGCATAATCATCTCCCATGTTTGCAGAATATACATTTCCTATAGAGCCAATGTTGCCTGACGCACATTCTGAAATTATATCCATGAAAAGATTTGTGCTTACCAATATGGACTTGTTGAATCGCTCTGGGTTTTTGACTAGTTGTTGAGTCATGTTATCTATGTAATATTCTTCAACTTCAATGCCAGGGTTTTCTGCTTTTGCCTTTTCTACCTCACTCCAAAATATTCCATCCGTTTCTTTGAGAATATTTCTCTTGGTAATTGGAAAGATCTTCTTGATATTATTTTGTTTTGCCCAAGTAAAGGCAGCCTTCACTATTCTTTGGCATCCCTTTCTTGTGGTCTTTCTAATTGCAATAGCTACATCATCAGAGAGCTTGAATTCTATTCCTGCATAAAGTCCCTCTGTTGCCTCTCTAAAGCAAATAAAGTCTAGTTTTCTTTCAGGCGAAAGTCTGTCATATGTCTTGATAGGTCTGATATTGTTGTAAAGCTGAAATTTTTGACGAATTGTTACTGCAACACTTCTTGGAGTATCAGGCCTTGGAATTGTAGTAGTAGGTCCTTTGTAACATGCATCACTCTCTTCAAGCAATTTCATAGTAGAATCAGGAATATAGGTAGCACCACCAAATTTCTCCCAATGTTCAGAACCTGCATCACACAATATGATTTCAGTCTGAGTATTACATGCTTTCAATACATGCAACATTGCATCTACAAGCTCAGGTCCTGTTCCATCTCCTTTTATTATTGCAGCCTTTTTAGCCAAATCAGCCAAAATGACAGTTGCAGTATATTTAACTCTACTGAAATTTTTTACCAGAAAAATTGGCATAAAACCCAACCCTTAAACAAAGATCTGTTTTGATATTTGATTGTGAAAATAGTACAGATTTCAGACATTCATGTAGGTGCTCAATTCAGGGAAGAAATCTTTGATCTAGCCGTAGAAGAAATAAATGAATTGAAACCATCTGTAATTGTAGCTACTGGCGATCTTACAAATGAAGGGCTACTCAAAGAATATGAGAAATGCAAGACAAAGTTTTCCAAATTTGAGGCTGAAAAAATAATCACAATTAGTGGAAATCACGACTATAGAAATACGGGGTATCTTCTTTTTAAAAGGTACTTTCCTTTTGATTCCGTAAATGAGCTTGATAGTGATACAGTACTTGTAACAATTGGTACTGCAAGACCAGATAGAGATGAAGGTGAGGTAGGTTATAGGCAGAATCTATGGCTTGAAAGAACCATGAAAAAATATGAGAACAAAACCAAAATACTTGCAATGCATCATCATTTGATTGGTGTTCCTGACACTGGAACCGATAGAGTAACTGTGATAGACTCTGGTGATGTCTTGAGGACTGCACTAGCTAGCAAGATAGACCTAGTCATATGTGGCCACAAGCATAGGCCATGGTTTTGGAACTTTGGAAATCTATCAATAGCAAATGCTGGAACAGTGTCGTCTGAAAGAATGAGAGGACTTTTTGATAATACCTATAATATCATTACAATTGAAAAAGGAAAGATCAAAGTAGATTTGAAGATTGTAGGTGGAGAGAAAATTCATCTCAAAGATCTTGTAGAAAACTACAAACGTTATGGTGAAGAGTAACAAATTCCTTCTCATCCAAGTTCCAAAGTTATAATAACAGTTTAAATTTCAGCACATCTATGCGGGGGTCGCCTAGCCTGGTAGGGCGTGGGATTGCTAATCCCATGTCCGTAAGGACACGTGGGTTCGAATCCCACTCCCCGCGCTTTTTGCGATCTACGCTTAAACTTAATAAACCGAATTTTCGAATTAATGCAATGGTAAGGAGAAAAACAGTAAAGCCAAGATCAAGTGGTCCAAAAAACGTTACAACTGGGTTATGTCCTAAATGCGGTACAATCGGAAAAATTTTGATTATAGGATTGATTGGAACTGAGAAAGGAAAGTGCCAATCATGCAACGGCGAATTCATACTATAGAAAATACTGACAAAACCCTCAACAAAATAAACCATAAATTTTTAAGATCATATCTAACGCAGATTGGATATATGGCAGGCGAAGATGAATCCATTTATGAAAGAGTAGCTAGACTTGAGGACGAAGTTGCTAGCTTGAGAAATGAAGTGGATATTTTGAAAGGAACAATGCGAAACAAAATTGTAAGATATGAACACAAATTAATCAAAAAAGGAAAAGACGTACAATCAATTATTGACTAGTTTTCTCTTTGATACTTTTTATCATCACCAAAATATCATCAACATCATCTGCTTCAGGGGATAATTCGAGATATTTGTTAAGTGAAACTAACGCAAGATCATTTTGAAGCAATCTTAACTGGACAATTCCTTTATCTCTAATATCTTCAGGTGATTCAGGTTCAAGACCCAGTACCATGTTTATGCAATGCATTGCTTTTTCATAGCTAAAAGACTCGGTGTAAGAGCCCTTTAGATTTCTCAAAATTCTGATCAATATCTTTTCTGGTTCTATTTCGTTTAGATACTCTGGCTTGAACTCTACTCCATCTCCATAGGTTGCATCAAGTATATCTTGGAGATCTTCGATATCCAATAGACTACCTCTGTTAAAGGGATCGAGAATTAGTTCCTCTGAATATTTTGCAAGAAAATGACCTGGAAATCCGACAGGCCTAAGATCAAGACCTATAGCTCTTGCAATCTCAATGTAAATTATAGATAACGTGATTGGTATTCCACTACGCTTGTCTATTACGACATTTAGAAAGTTGTTTCTTGGATTGTAATAATCATCATTATCTCCCT
>JBGPGB010000009.1:0-15263 GCA_041483595.1 Nitrosotalea sp. | reverse complement strand
TGAATATAGCAGAAAGATACTTTCCACATTATCAAAAAATGAGCTTAGTGCACAAGAGATGTCAGACAATCTTGGAATTCCAAGCTCCACTACTTATAGAAAAATAAGAAACTTGGAGACTTTGGGTTTAGTAAAAAAGACCAAAGTCATCAGGACCCTCGAGGGTCTTGACGAGAGTTACTACAAAAGTTTGGTCTCAGGAATTGAGATAAAATTCAAGGATGGTGAAATTGCTTGTAAAGTTGAGAAATTTACAATGGACCAAAAAATTCAAAGACTGTGGGAAAAATTCTCAGAAAAGTAAAATGCCATTATCAGGCTATGATCTTTTCTTTATTCCAGTTTCGTATTAGTAATACAGATAGTACTATAATTGAGCCTTGAGTTATTTTGCTTAGGATATCTATCACACCTACATCTTCTTGTATTCCTACTACAGGAAGAGTGATTGTTCTAGATACAACATAGAGTCCGATTAGTGCAAAAGATATCAGACTAGCTATAACATATGGAGCTCTGCTATGCAGTTTGTTCTTTAGCATCCAAATCCCAAGTGGAAGATACGATATTGCCGCAGTTGCAAAAAGCATTGTTTGAATCTTGCTTGAAGCATCGTTAGTTTCTTGCATCTGTGAATAGGCAGTAACAAAGTATATTCCGCTGTTTGAGAGCGCAAGAATTGTAATAATCAATATCAATTGCGATGTGGATCTTTTCATCATTTATGATTAGATTTTGGTATTTAATTAGCTAGTTACCATTCCCATTAGCGAAAATGGTAGAATTTGTTTTATTACAAATAACACAATAAAACCACAATGAGAATTTTTCCCTATGGATTAATGGCACTAGTCTTACTTGTCATTAGTGCACCAGCACTAGTCCTTGCAGAGACAGAAAATGATGGAGCCAATGAGAATGTAGTAAAACAGTCTACAACAACACAAACAGAAAGTGAAGGAAATGATGACAATTCATCTGGTTCTGCAAACTCAAACTTGGTACTATTTGTCACTATTGCTGCAATAGCAAGTGTCGTTGGTTACTCTGCATGGAAAGTATACAAGATACGAAGAAGAGCTACATCAAAAACTTTGGTGTAAGATTTATGCCTATTTTTTCTACCAAATCAAAATTAAAAAGTCCAGTAATAATGCCGCTATTTTTTTTCCCACTAAAGATTTTGCGAAAGACAGTTCATGGAGATAACACTACAGTCACCTACCATGGACAGAAATTTTGATTTTGTCGTCAAGAATACCAGATTTTATTATCATTCGTGTATTCTAAATTCATAGAATCAGGATTAGCGTTAGCTAATTTTTTGTTAGCTTATATATCCAAAATCATCTTGTAAATACAATGGCAATACTTGAGATTAAAGATCTTCATGTACAAAGAGACGGTAAAGAAATACTCAAAGGGGTAAATCTCAAAACTGGGCCAGGAGAGGTTCATGCAATAATGGGCCCAAACGGATCTGGTAAAAGTACTCTATCATATACAATTTTAGGTCATCCAAAGTATGAAGTTACAAAAGGAGATATTTTATTAGATGGAGTAAGTATTCTTGGTCTTTCCGCTGATGAGAGAGCAAAGAAAGGATTGTTTTTAGCATTTCAATATCCAACAGAAGTTTCAGGTGTAGGTTATTCTCATTTTCTAAGAACTGCATATAATGCACTGAGCAAGTCGCTTGCAGATGAAAAGAGAGAAGTCTTTCTTACGGTTCGAGAATTTCAAAATTATCTCAAGAAAAATCTTGACGAAGTAGGGCTCAAGCATGATTTCCTATCAAGATATCTCAATGAGGGGTTTTCCGGTGGAGAAAAGAAGAGATCAGAGGTTTTACAGATGGCAGTACTACAACCAAGAATATCAATTCTTGATGAACCAGACTCAGGTTTAGACATTGACGCAGTGCAAGCAGTGGCAAAAGCCATCAGTTCAGTTTCAAGAAAAGATGCAACCGTAATAGTCATCACCCATTACGCAAGAATTCTGAAATTCCTAGACAAGCTAGACTTTGTTCATGTAATGGCACAAGGAAAAATGATTAAAGAAGGTCCAAAGGAACTTGCCGATGAATTAGAACAAAAAGGGTATGGTTGGCTTGGAATTCAAGAAATCACAGAATAAAAAATTTCTTACAACAACTATAGCAAGTCATAATTTCATAGATGTAAAATGAAAGTAGGCGACATTGCACCAGACTTTGAACTTGAATCAAATACTGGTGAAAAGATAAAACTTTCATCTTATTTCGGAAAGAAAAAAATAATCCTTTTTTTCTATGTAAAAGACAATACTCCAGGTTGTACTACAGAAGTAAGAGGCATCAGAGATAATTATCCAAAAGTATCAAATGAATACAAAGTTTTTGGGATAAACCAAGACTCTAAAGAATCACATAGAGATTTTTGCCAAAAACATGAACTTCCTTTCAAGATACTCTCAGATCCTGGAAAAAAAGTGGCTTCGCTATACGACGCAAAAGGATCCCTTGGAATATACACCAAGAGGATAACCTATCTAATAGGATTAGATGGAAAAATTGAGGAAATAGTAGATAGTATGGGTTCCTCTAGTCACATAGAATTTGTACAAAGCCTATCTAATCACTGAACTCACCCATTGTTATAATTAATTAAAAAAAGACAATAATAGTGTCTAAAATTTCTTACACCCATGCACAAACCTGATTTTTTTAACTAACACACATGCAGACAGAAAATCAACCCAACTCAAACGAGTTTTATACAAACTCTATGAGATACTTTGAAGCATTAAGAAAGACTGGAAAACAGGATTTTGGTTTTGAAGATGAATTTTTCTACACCATGCCTGCCATGTCAGAGAAGATTGTAAACGAGCAGTAAAAGTATTCAAAAATCAAGAGAGACACGGTTTCAGTTATATATTCAGTAGAGGGATCTCTCGTTGCAGAGGTACCGAAGCCCGGTCAACCGAGAGGGACTCAAGATCTTCTATAAGATATCCCTTCCCTTAGGGGTTCGTGGGTTCAAATCCCACCCTCTGCATTTTTCTTTTCTTTTTTTCTCTTCTCTGTCTTTGTTTACGATTTAGTTCATCGTATCCTCTATGATCTTCGCCCATAGTAATCCATGCCAGTGTTTATTAGAAAATTTTTCCATATTATAGCATGGGGAAAATGAAGAAGGTAAGAGACAGAATACCTGGGCCAAAAGCAATGCGTGTAATTGACACTATGAGAAAGCATGCTTACGATTCAACATTCATGTATTCTCTAGTTGTTTCACATGGACACAATTGCATTATTGAAGATGTGGATGGTAACAAGTATCTTGATTTTACATCTAACATAGGAGCTTGCCCTTTAGGATATTCACATCCGGATATTATAGAAATACTTGCAGAATACTCATCAAATGGGACATACAAGATAGCAGGCCAGGATTTCTATTGTCAAGAACATGCCGACCTTGCAGAAACCATTTCGACCATATTGCCTGCTGGTTTTAAGACATTTTTTATAAATAGTGGTGCAGAGGCGGTTGAAAATGCAATAAAGATTGCATATAGAAAGAACGGACCGCTCCCTGGAATTTCGTGTACTGGCGCATTTCATGGAAGAACATTAGGGGCTCTTAGTTTTACATCTAGTAGACCTGTCCAAAAGTACAACTTTCCAGAATTTCCATCCAAGAGAATCAAATTCTGTATAAAAGACGACGATCCAGAAATCGATGCTGCAGAAAACCTATTAAAAGAAAATAAAATTGCATTCATCCTAACTGAAATAATCCAAGGTGAAGGCGGCTACAATATCGCAAGTAAAAAATTCATTTCAAATTTAAGAAAGTTTGCAACCAAGTATGGAGTCCCACTAATCTTGGACGAAGTTCAATCTGGAATAGGGCATACTGGCAAATGGTGGGCCTTTGAACACTATGGAATTAAACCTGACATCATGAGTACTGCAAAGGCATTACAGATAGGAGCTACGGCATATGACAAAAAATTTGATCCCAGTCAGAGATCAGTATTATCAAGTACATGGGGAGGAGGAAACAGGATAGACATGGCAGTTGGTGTGCGAGTCATTGAGGTAATAAAGCGAGATAAATTATTAGACAATGCAACAAAGATGGGACAGATACTAAAAAGAGGTTTGATGGAAATGACTGGAAAGAAAGGAGTAGTAGATGTCAGAGGATTGGGTCTGATGGTGGGTGTTGAATTTGAAACAACATCACGTCGTGACAAAAAACTTACAGAATTATTCAAACATGGCTTATTGACTTTGGCAGCAGGTCAAAAATCAATGAGAATCATACCACCATTGATAATTGCAAAAGATCAGATTCATCAAGGCCTAGAAATAATGCATAAAGTTTTTATGAAAAACTAGTATGCCTCATACTTGTCTCCCATCTCAAGTGAGGCTATCTTTAGTTTGAGTACTTCATTTGCACCTTCGTAAATTATAATTGCTCTAGAATCAAGAAAGTGCCTTGCTACTCTGCTTGTTTTCTGATATCCATAGGATCCAAAGACTTGGACTGCCCGGTTTGCACAATCAAAAGCGGCATTTGTTGCATGAAGCTTGGCAATAGCTGCAAGCCGGTCAGCCATATTTCGTAGTATAGAATATTCCTTGTTTTCTCTGTCGAGTAAATCAAGCCAATTTGCACCATTTTCTTTGAGGTTTTCTACATAATCATGGAGTTTTTGCCTTGCAGCTCCTGCCCTGTATACTAGCCACCGGGAACTTTCTATGCTTACAATCATTGTAGCAATATGATCTTGAATTAGTTGTTTTTTTGCAAGAACCGAGCCGTGTTGTTCTCTTTTTTGCGAATACTTGATTGATTCATCAAGACAGTCTTTCATTACTCCAACAGCACCTGCTGCCACACTTAATCTTCCATCTATTAGTGCACTAAATGCAACGCTTAGACCATTTCCAATTTTACCAAGAAGATTTTGTTTTGGAACTATACAATTTTCTAAAGTAATCTCGGCATTTTTTACAGTGAGTAGGCCCATCTTGTTATGCATCTCTTCTGCATGGAATCCATTTGAGTTTGTATCTACGATAAATGCAGAAATTTTACCATCTGGTCCTCTTGCATATGTTGTAATGACTTTGGCAAATGTTCCATTTCCCACCCAATGTTTTATTCCATTTAGAACATAGTTGTCTCCGCGCTCTTCAAATTTTGTTGAGATCTTACCAGGATCACTTCCAGCATCAGGTTCGGTTAATGCAAAACCCATTATGCTATTTCCATTAGTTGTGTTTGGAAGATACTTGTTTTTTTGCTCTTCATTTCCCCAGTTTTGTATCACCATCTGGCCAATTGAGACATGTGCAGAGAAAAATGTCCGAAGTGAATTTCCCTCTCGTCCAATTCGTTCTATCGCAAATAGATATGTCAGAATGTCATATCCCAAACCTCCATATTTTTTCGAGATTGGACAGCCAAGCATTCCGATTTCTCCAAATTCTGGAATTACTCTGTCGTTTAATTTCTCCTCTAGATAACATCTTGTTTCATACTCGCTAATTGATTTACAAACTCTATCGATTTTATCTAGAAAAATTTTCTGCTCTGCTGAAACTTCAAAATTCATTTTGGAAATATTAGAGTATGACATGACCTATTGAGTTATCTCCAAAGAATAACATTTCATATGAGTTTCTATACTTTTACTACCTGGACCTCTCGTACATTATGTTTTGAGAGATCCTCATGTAAAGCAGCGTGGGATTCATCAGTAAAAGTCAGGTTGCATCTATAACACTTCCACGCTTTAGTGCTCATGGCAGCAATACGTGAATTTAATTAATAAGTATATTGGACTATTGCTCCATTTTTTTGGATGATAGAGATCTAAAATCTAATTCCTTGAAATATTTCATGCTTTTTCTAGTATATTCTGAATTTTTCTATTCTAACCAAGACCCAAAATCAAACCAGAACAGCTAAATGTTGTTCTATCTTTAACCTCAGCTTGCCATTTTAGGTGATATTTGTATGTCAATGCATTTTCGTCAAGATAGGGTTCATAATTTGTAACTTGACACTTGCCAAAATTCCATGTCTGCAGTGTACTATTATCACCATTTAATATCTCAACTTTTACATCAAAGGGATTTGGTTTTTCTCCAGGATTGACATACATGCTTACCAAGTGATAGACATTAGCCTTGTCTTTACTTGGCATAGATTCCAGATAGAATAATGGAGTGGTGCCATCAGCAAGCGAATAAGATGGGTCTGTGGAAGATTCCTTTGATATAGGCACAAATTTTGAAAATGTACTGATAGTTTGTGTTGGAATATCAGTTCCTTGGAAGGTTGCTCTAATTGACATCGCTCTCTCATCAACAGTTGGAATAATTGGTTTTATCAAGTTAGAAAGATTCTGATTTGTTGTTGTCGTATGCCAACCTCTTTGAGTCAAGTCCGATACATGATCAACTTTTACACATACAGTATTTTCAAGCGGTGGTCTGACCATTAATTGAAAACCTTGGTTACATGCAATTTTATCATTTGGTATTCCTATTGCCTTTTGCACTATAGGACCAATTACATTAGTTGGTTGGTCCTTAGGAAGCACGATACCATTCACTCCAGAACACTGAACAATGGCCTTATCTCTTATTTCAGACTTTAATGGAGGACCTAATTTTATATTGACAATACTGTCATCTAAAAATATAGAATAATCAGTACCACTACACTTTGGGTATTTTATAGAAAATAGTTTTGTTCCATCACCTGTTATTAGTTCAGCAGTAACATCAAATAATCCTGGTGTGGTTCCAGGATTGATATATTTGCTAACCAGTTGATATCCACCTTTACTGTATTTGTTCGGTAATGACTCTATCTGGAATTTCTGATTTCCAAGTGTATCAAACTCTTGTACAAGTCCAGTTGTTCTAGTTGCAGTAAATACATCACTTGTAATATGAGTTACATATGTCATAACTCTAGCATCATCGCTGGGTATGTTTGGTTGCTTTGATAGATTCTCTTTACCCTCATCAAAGTTTATTGAAAAGCCAGAGCATTGGAATGTCGTCTTATCCTGAGGCTCAGAGATTGCCTTTTTACCATTCATGGGAAAGTAAACAAGAGTGTTTTGAAGATATGTCTTATAATCAGAGAATGTGCATTTTTGATATTGCCAGGTTTGAACTATGCTGCCATCTCCAGTAACTAGTTCAACAGAGACATCAAAGAGTTGCGGTTTTTCTCCAGGATTTACAAATCTACTGATAAACTTGTAATATTCTGTTTTGTCCTTGCTAGGCAGCGAAATTAAAGTGAATGATGATGATTTTATCTGAGGGTAGCTGGTTGTTGATTGGTCACTTGCACTCAAGTCAGGCTGAAAGTCTGCAAAAGTATAGAATGTTTGCTGCCTATGGAAGTCACCGTTTGAGAAATTTGCTACAAAAAATTGTGCCCTGTCAGAAGTACTTGGTACATAGTCAACACTTCTAATGGTTTGTATATTGTTTAGGCTCGTTGTTTCGTTCTGGCCTTCTAATGACAATCCAGCACATTCAAAGACTGCTCTGTCTCGAATCTCTGGTTGGAATTTTTCTGTAAACATGTTTACGATTAAAATCCTTTGAAAGTACGGCTGGTATTTTGTCACATCACATTTGGCATATTTCCATGTCTGTATGGTACTACCGTCCCCACTCGTGAGATCTACAGACACATCAAACGGTTGTGGTGCAGAACCTGCCTTGACGTATCTGTTTACCAATTGATAGAACTTGCCCTTGTCTTTGCTGGGCATAGACTCTAGGTAGAATTGTGGTTTGTCACCAAATGTATAATCAGGCAACATGAAAGACAAATAATCTTTTGAAAAGGGTGCAAATTTTAGAAATGTATAATCAAATCCGTTTTGCATATCACCCCCAGAAAAGTGAGCAGTAAAGACTTGGGCACGGTCTTTATCAAGAGGTATTGTTGATCCAACCATGGTTTGAGATGAACTGACATTGCTAGGGGTGAAATTTACTTGTAATCCATTACATGAAAAAAATGTCTTGTCTCTTATTTCAGGTCCGTTTGACTGTTTGAATTTCCAAATAGGAATCAATTCTTGCCGATAAGTACTATAATTTGTAACATCACATTTAGGATATTTCCAGGTTTGTAGCGTAGTGCCGTCTCCGGTTACTAGATCTACTGAAACATCTACGGGTTGATGTTGTCTCTTGTTGTTTAATTTGTCAATTACATATTGATAGAACTGTTCCTTGTCCTTACTAGGCAATGACTCTAATGAGAAGCTCTTTGATTGTCCAGATACAGGATTTGTTGCAATAGATAATGGAATATTATCTTGTACTCCCATAGGAGTAAACTTTGCAAAGGTTTGAAATGTTTGCCCTGACTTGAATATGTCACTTGAGATTTTTACTATATATTTTTGGACCAGATCTTTTTGGTCTGGAACAGAACCAATTGTATTCTGAATTGATGGCCAGTCAGATGATGATTTACGTAAATCATAGTTTACAAGAAAACCATCGCAAGTAAAATCAGTTCTATCTCTGACCTCTGATTTGAATTGCTTTGTAAATTGTAATCTTATCAAGTTTTCAGATAGAAACGGTACATATCCATCTACTTTGCATTTTTTGTATTGATATGTTTGAAGTATATTTCCATCACCTGTAACCACATCTATATCAGCATTAAATGGACTAGGCGTATTTCCCGGATTAATGTAATCGTTGATTATAGTATTGTAAAACCATTGATGATTTTTGTTAGTTAGTGACTCTAGAGAAAATCCTGTACTATATTGTTGAGATCCTACTGGAGTGAGAGGATTTTTTGTAATGGTGGGTTGAAATTTTTCAAATGTTGTAAATGTCTGCGACCCATTAGATGTACTCCAGAAATGAACTACATAGTATCTTGCACGATTCTGATCATCTACAATTGGCTTTATCCCTGCTTTTTGATTTGCCAAATTATACGAGTTTAAAATATCTGCCAAGCTGGAATCCTCAGTTGTTCCAGGTGTGAGATATGGTGTTAATGGGATACCATAATACTTGAGTACCCCAATGCCAAAGCCTCCTTCAGAGAAATAATACGGGTCTGCCTGAGTTGCTACTACAATTAGTGGAACTTGGGTATCAGCATAACTAGCTGGAAAATACAAAGTACCAATTATTGAAGTGCCAATCATAATTCCGATGGCAATAATACTGGAAGACTTCAAGTAGTTTTTGCTCCTGCATACGTCTGCATGATTTCAGAAGGGGCCCGATTCAGTAGGAGCAACTGGCTCATCATGCGCATTGGTTTGTCGACGTGGTTGAAAAAAATCTTGAAGCCAGCGCAGAGATAGTTTAGACCAGATTCACCGTCGGGTGTTGTGATGAATCGATCTTTTGGGCAGCCACCGTGGCAGGCAAAGCGAACTTCGCATTCTCGGCAGTATTTTGGTAACGTGTCAAACTTGTCGTTTCCAAACTTCACTTGCTGGTCTGAGCTGACTAGTTCTAGCATGTATTTTTCTTTGATATTGCCCAGCTTGTTTTGCGGGGTAACAAAATGGTCGCAGGAATACAAGTCGCCGTTATGTTCAATTGCCAATGCACCTCCACAAGTTTTGGAGTGGATACATAATCCGGATGGTTCACCGTGCCAATTCGCAAGAGCAACATCAAACATTTGCACGTACACTTTGGCAATATCCCGTTTAACCCATTCTTCAAAGACGCCGACAAGAAACTTGCCGTATTGCTCCGCAGTTGTAGACCGCTCCGTTACCATGTCATTGTAAGGTGCGAGTCGTTCAACGATTGGAATGAATTGGATGAATTCTGCTTTACATTCATCACGGAGAAAACGGTACACTTCGACGGGATGATCCGCATTCGCGTGATGAATTGTAGTAAGCGCATTCCACTCGACACCATGCTTTTGTAAAAAGCCCAAGCCGCGCATTACTTGATCAAATGTGGGTTCTCCCTGCTTGTCAACCCGGTAAAAGTCATGCATCTCACGGGGGCCGTCTATGCTGAGTCCGACTAGGAAATTGTTTTCCTTGAAGAAGGCAGCCCACTCATCATTGATCAAGGTTCCATTTGTCTGGATAGTGTTATTGATTTTCATTCCCGGTTTTGCATATTTTTTCTCGTAGACAATGGAGCGTTTGAAAAAGTCGAGACCCATAAGAGTTGGTTCGCCACCTTGCCATGCTACAGTCACTTCCGGAGCTGTATGTGATTCGATCAATTGACGGATGTACGTTTCCAGCATTTCATCTGTCATCCGAAAACTGCTACCCTTGTAGAGTTCTTCTTTGGGGAGGTAGAAACAATACTTGCAATCAAGATTACAAATGGCACCTGTGGGCTTTGCTAGAATATGAAAGGCAGAAGGTGCATTTGCTGGACGCACCGCCGGTGCAGTCTGCAGCTTTTTTGATAATTCAGATTTTGGGATAATCAGTCTCATTCCCTCGTAAAAGGCTTGTAGTTTTGTTGCCAGAACATTTGTAATATTGTATAGCATCTACAGTAATTTATTTAGCACTATCCAAAGATTTGCTGTGCTCAATAACTCACCATATCATCCAGGATCAATCCTCTTCCATATCATCAAACTCATTTGTAGAGATGGGAAAATTTTCTACTATTCAGAGACTTGTTAATCTAAATGCAGATAAAAAGCGAATGCTTACTGACGCGCCATCATTGCGCGGTGCTCGGCATCACGGTCCGTAATTTTTTCTCCGGTCACGTCGATGGTGACACTGTGGATTGTACCCGCGAATTTGAATGGTGGTTCGTATTCTGGAGTGACTGGTGAACCTGGATTCGCTCCACAGACTAAGCCGCCAGCCAGACCCAGGGCAATCGGAGTAGTCACTGGTATATCGACCTCCCCTACCTGTTTTCCGTCGATAAATAACTGTCCTCGACCAGGTGCGCCTTTACCGTGCGCCAAGTCAGGCTTGCCAGTAACCTGGAACTGGTAAACGAGTTTATGACGGCCTTCTGGCACCGATGCAGTCGACGCAAGGTGATAAATGGTTTTTCCTACATAGTTGTGGACATAGTGTAACTTGTCGTCCTTTACATAGAACGAGTATCCTCCATCGTTTCCCCCGTGCATAACCAGTACGCCCTTTGCTCCGCCCTTTGGGATATCAACGTCCGCGGTTATGGTGTGCGAACGATTAAGCACTTTGACAGCGGCATTATCTGGCACTGGATCCGAGTCAGGATAGTAAGCGTAGCTTGTACGATCTACAGCGATAACTGGGCGCTCATCCATGAAACGCAGAACTCCGCGACCGTCAATTGGAAGTACATTGTACCTACCAGCCTCAACGTACCACGAAATTATCATTTCGATAAGTTTTGGTCGATTTTCTGCAGCAACATTATGGTTCTCAGCAAAATCCTCCGCCACATGATACAACTCCCAATTCTTGGAATCCAGCTCAGTCAGCAAATCGGCTGGGATTGGTTGGCCGAACCCTTGGCCTGCCTCTGTGAAGGAGGCACCAGGCCATGGGCAGACAGCCCGCCAGCCATCGTGGTAGATGGATCGATGCCCCATCATCTCAAAGTATTGTGTGATGTGTTTACTGGCAGCGTTGTAGCTATCGAAGGTATGAGCAAAGCTTACACCTTGGATAGGTGATTGAGTAACGCCCCTAATGGTAGATGGGGATTCGATTCCTAATGCATCAAGGACGGTTGGTACCATGTCGATAGCGTGAGCATACTGCGTTCGCACTTCGCCCTTTGTCTTTATGCCCTTGGGCCAGTGGACGATAAATGGGTCACTGACGCCCCCACGGTAGGTTTCACGCTTCCAGCGGCGGAAGGGAGTATTGCCGGCAAAAGTCCAGCCCCAGGGATAGTGGTTATAGTGCTTTGGTCCGCCAATCTCATCAATCGCTTTCAAGTTATCCTTCAGCGAATCTTGTACGTTATTGAAAAAGAAGTTCTCGTTGACAGAGCCGGTAGCTCCGCCCTCTGAACTGGCGCCATTATCCGATAGAACCATGATAATTGTATTCTCAAACTCGCCAATACTCTTCAAGAAATCGAATAGTCTACCTATGTGATAGTCGAAGTGGGTGACAAATCCTGCGAAGACCTCCATCATGCGAGCATAGAGTTTCTTCTCCTCTGGCTTGAGTGAATTCCAGTCCTGTACATCCGGGTCATGACGGGAGAGCTCAGCGTTTGCTGGAACGATGCCCAACTTCTTCTGGTTAGAGAATACTTTCTCGCGATAAGCATCCCAGCCATCATCAAATTTACCCTTGTACTTGTCAGCCCATTCTTTTGGAACATGATGAGGAGCATGCGCGGTGCCTGGACAGAAATACATGAAAAACGGCTTGTTCGGAGCCACTTGCTTGCCTGAGACTACAAAGCTTATCGCCTTATCGACTAGGTCAGTTGTTAGATGATACCCTTGCTCTGGTGTCTTCTCCGGTTCAACCCTGTGATTATCGTATGTAAGCGCTGGGTAATACTGGTGGGTATCGCCACCTAAAAAGCCGTAGTAGCGTTCAAATCCGCGGCCGAGTGGCCAGCGTTCGTAGGAACCGGCCGCTGATATTTGTTCTGCGGGGGTTAGATGCCATTTGCCTATAGCATAGGTATTGTAGCCTTTTTGTAATAGTATTTCAGACAGGAATCCGTTCTCGAATGGTATGTTTGCGTTGTAACCAGGATAGCCAGTGGAACCTTCAGTGATGCATGCCATTGCGTTCGAGTGATGATTGCGTCCAGTAATGACGCAGGTTCGAGTGGGTGAGCATAGCGCCGTGGTGTGCATGTTATTATAGCGCAAGCCGTTCTCTGCCAGTGCATCCAAGTTCGGCGTCTGGACTAGTCCACCAAAAAAACTCAGCTGTCCAAAACCTACATCGTCAAGAATGATAAACAGAACATTAGGCGCGCCTTGTCTTGCACGAAGAGGTGCAGGCCAAGCTGGACTAGATTTGTCCCACGTCCGCCCTATGACTCCAGGAAACTGTGTTCCTGGCTTGTACTCGACCATCTTTGACATTTGGATAATACTGATAAGACACATACTTAAGTTTCTTCATGTTTAAGAAAATTATGAATGAATCAATTTCATTCAATTCAGATATTACAGAAAAGGTTTGAGAAAATATAGTATTGATTGGTAGAAAAATTAACCGAAATCTAGGTTACCTTAGTATTAACAATTACATCAATAGTAATTTCAATATAGGATAGTGTAATAGAATGGAATGAACTTGTTAGTAAATCTAGGAATAAATAAAAAAATCTCAATCATTTTTGTAGTTCTAGTCTCTGGTGGACTTTGGTTTTATTCTGTATTTGCTCAAGATATGGGAAATAGTACTGATCTAGAGAAAACTAAACTTGAAACAAAAATAAGCGAATTTAATAATCTCTTGAACATTGGTATAACTGCGCCAATGACTGCACTATCTCTAACTGGTGCAACATTTCTAAGTAGAAGTGCTAAAAATGAAAGTGATGATTTAGTATATTCACAACTAATACGTGATGCCAAGAAAAATCTTATCAAAGCTTTCATATTATTTCTTGCATGCACTATTGCTATCTTTGTCTTTGATTTTATACAATTGTTTTTGATTGTCCCCCATATCCTATTTGGATTCATATCTCTCATGATACAATATCCACTTCTCTTTGTAGGGTTTGGATATCTAGCAGTTGCAGCCAAAAAGATGTACATTACTCAAGCAAAATAGGTTTTTAGAGCAATATCATATTTCTTGCGTAAGCAGGGGTTTTAAGTCGCTTGATTGATTTGTGTCGGATCACTTTTCAAGGCATGATCTAGTTGCTTAACCTATAATGCACGATAACATGATAAATTGATGGTATTTTTCTGCAAAATTTTTAAACTGAAAGAAAAACATACTACGTGAACAAAATTTACATATTATTTATTGCGGGCCTTTTTGTCATACCTGGATTTCTTGCGGTCTATGGTCAACAAAATGCAGTTCAAGATAACAGGTTGCCCAATACTACTAACAATACATCGTCACAAAATATCTTTGAGCAGGTCGTTTCAGATTATCAACACGGAGTAAGATTCAAAGATGCAATACCTGTGGCAATAGGGATTTTGGCATTTAGTTATTTCATCTGGAAGACCAGTAGTGTTCTAAGTAAACGTGAAGTCTTTCTGTCAAAAGACAAGTATACAGCAGAAGGAGTCAAGATCTCACCTGGCAGAAGAAAAATTCTCTATGTTGTAAAGTATCTGATAATTTTTCCAATTATAATGTATGGTTGGGTAGTTGTCTGCTTCTTCTTTATGTATGCCCTGAATACCTCGCTTAGCTTTGGAACCCTGGTACTTATCATGGTGGGCATTATTTCTGCTTCAAGAATAGCAGCACATTGGAACGAGAATCTTGCTGAAGACATTATGAAATTTTTGCCATTTAATTTACTTTTTACACTTTTAATAAATCCAGTCTTAAATTCTGATAAAATTCTTAGCTCGGTAGAACACTTTCCGATAATACTACTTGAATTGACAATCTTTATTGGATTTACCGGCATTCTAGAAGGAATTCTCAAGTTGATATATTTTCTAGTATCTAAAAGTCGCCATCCATCAACAGATCTTAATTCTCCAATTAAAAAAACATAGAATTACTTGATGTATAAAGTACTAATTTAGCTTAGAATAACTAAGAGAATCTACTTAGTACACCACCAATCTGAAAAATATGACTGTTGAAGATTGACAAAATTTGAGTGTAATGAAGAATCAACTATGACAACACCTTGTGCGTATGGATTAATACCGTCATAGTAGGTAAACGCACCTTTTCTATCGAACATATGTGAAAATATTCCGTGTGATGAAATCACTGGGCTAGAAAACCATCCATCAGGACCTCCTTGACCGCTTCCACTTATGAGCATATGATCAACCGTGTCCCTATTTATCCATGTAACGGTGTCTCCTTTTGCAACCGTTATTTGACATGGGATAAAACAAGACCACTTCATTGGGCATCCGATGATGGAAATAGTATGTGATTTACTTTCCAGACTGTTTGTTTGAGAATAGGCATATGATGTAGGAATTGCAGTAATTAGTACAAAGGCAAAACATAACGCAAACATTTCCACTGTTATACTTTTCATGATATTGTAATATCGAGTAAGTGCCATTAACATTAAGAATTCGTTTTAAACTCTGGTTCTAAGG